>JBIIHR010000222.1:0-3556 GCA_044235655.1 Cyanobium sp.
TGAGCGTTGGCGTGGAGGTTCCAAATCCAGGTGGTGGTTTTGGGACCTTTGGCGAGGGTGCGGTCGAAGTGTCCGGGCTTCTCGAAAAGCTCGAACGTCGCCGGAACGGGGTTCCGGTCGACCATGTCCTCTGCCTTTTTCCCACGCTCTGGTGGGCTGATGGTCATCGAGAGGTTCCTCGAGGGACGGAATCGAGGTGGTGGTCCACCCCTTCGATGGCAGACCGGCAAAGCCGAAGCCATCGGTGGGGCCCACGGGGGCAGAACCGCAAGCGGCCGCTGCCTTCTGTGGGCTCCAGTCGACAAGGGAAAACCCTTGTAAGGACTGGCGCTTTGGGCCCCGATAGGGGACCGCTGGCGAAAGTATAGGGGTCGAAAACAAGCGTTTTTGGTCGCCAGTTACAAAGGTTCAATCCCTGGGCTTTCAAGGCTGTGACAGGTGTCTGAAGGCTAGTTTTTTATATCGAATTCCTTTTTCTTTGTGTCTTTCAATTGCATGTTGCTCAGCAGCCTCAGGCACGGCGCCCATGGCTCTGCCTGGCACCACCGGTTTCGCCGCTTGTGTCGCTGAGCAGAATGGTCGGATTGTGGGAGTTTCCGCGTGCGTGGTCGGCAGCGCCGTCTCTGGCTCGCAGGGGTGTGGGGTTTGGCTTTGGTGCTGCAGATCCTCTTCGCTCCTGCTGCAGCCCAGGCCCTGAGCTTGCCCTTCCAAGGAAGGGGAGCCACCCCCCCCTCTCGGTCAAACCCTCGACCACCTGCCTCGCAACGTCTTCAAGAAGTGCCGCCCCCGGATTGGGTGCAGCAACTCCAGGGGGCCCTGGAGGAGCGGGATCCCAGAGTGCGGATCCTCTCTCCCGCCGCGGACAGCCTTCTTCCAGATGGTCCATGGACCCTGCGACTGGAGGTTTCAGATTGGCCCCTGGTGGATGCGGGGCCCCTCGGCCTGGGTCCCCACCTGGTCGTTCAGTTAGATGGCCAGTTGCCGATTCCCCTGGTGGAGACAGAGCTGGAGATGCCCTCCCTGACCCCAGGTAGCCACTTGCTCAGCGTCTATGCCGCCAAGCCCTGGGGGGAGGCGCATAAGGGTCCCTATGCGCTGCAACAGATCCGGCTTCATCGCCTGGCTGAGAACCCCGCCACCCTGCCAGCCCCTGGCACGCCCCAACTTCTTCCCGTGAGCCCCGCTGGCCCCGCCGGTGCTCCTCCCCTTTTGCTCGACTGGCTTCTGCTGGATGCCCCCTTGCAAGGCTTGCGCACGGATTCGCTCGGCTGGCGCCTACGGGTGACCCTCAATGGCGAGAGTGTGCTCCTGGATCAGCAGGCACCTCTCTGGCTCAAGGGCTGGAGGACCGGAAGCAATGCCCTCCTTCTGGAGCTGCTGGATGGCCGCGGCGAGCTTCTCAATCCTCCATTCAATAGTGTTCTGGAGGAAGTGATCGTGCCCGGCTCTGCTGGGGTGAATGGGCCCCACTCAGGTTCTCTCACGGAGCTGGAACGGGCCGTTCTCCTCGGAGACAAACCCCCCTCTGCCCTTCTCCCTGTCCGGCCACTGGATGAACCGGTGGCCTCCCCTTCCCTTGATCAGCAGCCTTCGCCGGCCCAGGACGACCCACCAGTTCTCCCGACGCCCCCAGTTCAGGAGCCCCCACTCCAGGAGAAGGCAGAGCAGCAGCCCGAGCCGCCTTTGCTCCCAACTCCCAGCTCCGAAGCGACGCTTTCCTCTCCTCAGATTGCCCCGACCTCCCCTGCCCCCCGCCTGTTGCCAGAACCGACGCCTGAACCATCCTTGCCCCCGCCTCTGTCAGAACCGCAGGTCGCCCCCCTTGCTGACGCTTCCCCTTCCTTGATTTCTCCGGTCCCATTGAGTCCACCGGAAGAGCCTCCCAGCTCTTTCCTCCCGACCGTCCCCCCCCCTGCCGCTCCTCCGGGGGGCGTACCGGCCCGGGAGGAGGTGAACCCTGATGGCACCTTGAAGCGCCCCCCCGGATCCAGCCCTCTGGAGCGGTTGAGGCAGCGATGGAACCGATGACCCAGGCGGGCACCGTCCAGAAGCCCCTGGCGGCTGTCGGGTTCAGCACGGGGGCCGTGCCCCTCCTGCAGCAACTCCAGCAAGCCTGGGATGGGGTGATCATCCGCTGGCCCCACGCGGAGGAAAGCCCTGATGCCTGGCTCCGTGCTTGCTGGCCCGAGGTGTCCGGCATCGTGGCCATCGGGGCCTGTGGGCTGGTGCTGCGCCTGGTGGCTCCCCTGCTGGGCGAGAAGAGCACGGATCCAGCGGTGGTGGTTCTCGACCCCGAGGGACGGTGGGTGGTTCCCTTGTTAGGTAGCCATGGGGCCGGGGGTGATGCCCTTGCCCATGAGCTGGCGGGGTTGCTGGGAGCAACGGTGGTGTTCACGGGACAGTCGTCCAGCCAGGGACGTCTGGCGCTGGATGCTTTCGGCACCGCCTGGGGATGGCGCCGAGGTGAAGGCGACTGGTCGGCCCTCATGGTGGCGGCTGCTCGACGCGGGGCGGGGGGTGCTCTGGGTCTGTCCCAGGAGGGCGGGGAAGATCGTTGGCAAGGCTTGCAAGCAGCACGAGGGCTGGCCCCTGAGACCAGCGCACCGGCCATGACCATCAGCGTGCACCAGGGTGAGGGGTGTCGCTGGCATCCCCCCTTGCTGTGGCTCGGGGTGGGCTGCGAACGGCACACCAGCCTTTCCCTCTTGGAAGAGTTGGTGGACAGCACCCTTGCTGCAGTGGGTTTGGCCCCCCAAGGGGTGGCTGGGTTGGCCAGCTGTACCCGCAAGGGGGATGAGGACGCCCTGCTCGCCCTTGCGGCGCGCCGTGGCTGGCCTCTCCGGCTTTTTACCGCGGAGCAACTGTCAGCGGTGGCGGTGCCCCATCCATCGGAGGTGGTGCTCAGGGAGATGGGCACGGCCAGCGTGGCCGAAGCCAGCGCCCTGCTGGCCGCCGCCCAGGTTGGCCCGCCTGGGGACAAGGAGAGAGCTCCTCTCCCCATGGATCGCTTGCTGGTGCCCAAGCGAATCGCCCGAGCTCGGGCGGATCAGCGCGGTGCTGCCACCCTGGCGATTGCTCTGGCCCATCGGCAGTGGGCTCCCCAGCGGGGCAGCCTCCACCTGGTGGGGAGTGGGCCTGGAGCCCTATCCCTGCTCACGGCTGAAGCCCGGCGCGCCCTGGCTCATTGCTCCGCTTGGGTGGGGTACGGCCCGTATCTGGATCTGTTGGAACCCCTACGACGCCAGGATCAACTGCGGGTGGAGGGGCGTCTCACGGAAGAGGTTGGGCGCTGCGAGGAGGCCCTTGCTCTCGCCCGGGAGGGCCTTTCCGTGGCCCTGATTTCCTCTGGGGACAGCGGCATCTACGGAATGGCTGGCCTGGCCCTCGAGCTTTGGTGGGCCCTGCCAGCTCTGGATCGCCCCGCTTTCGAGGTGCATCCAGGTGTTTCCGCCCTGCAGATGGCTGCCGCCCGGGTCGGAGCACCGTTGATGCACGACTTCTGCACCATCAGCCTCAGCGATCGGCTGACCCCTTGGCCGTTGATCGAACGCCGTTT
>JBIIHR010000223.1:0-3543 GCA_044235655.1 Cyanobium sp.
ATGATCCTGGCCCTTCAACGACTGCAACAGGCCCAACCGGGCAGCACCACGGTGCGTGCCATTGCCGCCGAGTGCGGGTACAACTCCCTGGGCCGCTTCTATGTTGATTTTCAGCGAGCCTATGGTTGCCGTCCCTCTGAGGTGCTGCGAGGCACAGCTCAGGGACTCGATGGCGTGGATTGTCCCTCGAAGCTCATGACCCAAGAGGCGGTGCCATCCCTCTGCAACTGATTCAAAAACGCTTACGCGAACGCCGGGGTTGAGCGGTCTACAGTCTCATCCGAAGGAGGCAAGAGTAGGCCTGCGCCATGACGATCCCCCTTTCATCCCTAGCACCATCCAGCCTCCTGAATCGCTGGAGGATGCTCGATGACAAGGGGCTCTGGGTACTGCTTGCAGGGCTTATTAGCGTTTATTTGTTTCTGCTGAGCCTCCTTACCCAACTGCCGGACGAGGCCATCAATGTGGCGTTGGTGATAGCAGGAGCCCTGGTGGTGTTTCAGGGCTTCCCGGAAGGATGGCAACCCCGGCCAGGTAAGGCGGGCCGCTGGATTGGGGTGGCCCTGCTGGTGCTCGTTCTGGCGCGGGGGCAGCGGATTCTGGCCTTTGACTTTGCTTCCAGCCTCCTGCCTCTGCTGGCTGGACTAGGCCTGGTGTTGCTGGCCTCACCCTGGAACCACTGGCAGATGTTCCTGCGCCCCCTGGTGGTGTTGGGATTTTTGCCCGTGATGCGTTGGGTGGGCTGGGTGACGCCCTTACAACCTTTGTCGACGGTGACAGCCTGGATCACCCATCAATTTCTCTGGTTTTCGGGCTTCCCCTCCCAGTTGTCCGGCATTTTCATTTATCTGCCCAGGTCTGGAGTGAAGGTGTCGGACGCCTGCGCGGGACTGAACATGCTGTTGCAGCTCCTGGTCGTGGCCGTGATCTTTGCCATGGCCTTCCCCATGCGCCACCGCTGGCAGAACGGCTTGATGCTGGTGATCGCGCCGCTGATCGCCCTCCTCTGCAACGCGGGACGCATCATGGCCTTGGCCCTGATCAACGACAGCACGCTGGCCAATCGGAAATGGTGGTTTGATTTCTTCCATGAGCAGTGGGGGGGATTGGTCTTCTCCGGGATTGCGATGCAATTGTTTGTCTGGCTCTACATCTACTGGCTGGCACGGCAGGTGGCTGCACTGGGGACCCGATGAGCGTCCATCAGCGGCGCCTGCTCCAGGGGATGGGCCTCCTCACGGTGGTGGCTCTGGTGGGCAAGATGGTGAGCCTTGCCGCACCGATGCCCATCGCCGAGGCCCCCACGGCCCTGCGCTTGCCGGGGTACGGCATCCAAGTCCTGGAGGCTGGTGCCCAGCCCCGACAGGGCCGGGAGCTGAGCCACGGCACCCAACGGGTGTTCCGCCTGGTGCCCCGATCGGGAGAACCCCCGTTGACGTTGCGCCTGATGTCGGTGCGCAGCCGGAGGG
This sequence comes from Cyanobium sp., assembly GCA_044235655.1. GTDB lineage: Bacteria > Cyanobacteriota > Cyanobacteriia > PCC-6307 > Cyanobiaceae > Cyanobium. Next base: position 1,470 of record JBIIHR010000223.1, read on the forward strand.
GATCGGAAATCAGCGAGCAAACCGATCCGAACCAGGGCTTGAACATGGGAGCCGTGGCTGCCCTGGTGCCGAGCTTTGCCCTGAAGGACAGGCGCATCCTCTCCATGGGCCCGCCCCAGCCCATGGGCCTCAAGCCCAAGGGGGATCAGATCGCCCTGGGACGGTCGCCAGACGATCCCCCCGGCAGCATCACCCGTCTGCAGACCTGTCTCAGTCCCACCGGGGTAGCGGGCCTCGACGCCACCATCCTGGTGCCCGAAAGCCACAAGCTGGAACGCATGGCAGAGCCAGGCTGGAGACGTCATCTGCGGCGCATGGCAGGCCTCAGCGATCTCCGCTATGAGTGCCTGGCCGTGCAACTCGAGAGTGAGAAGACCAGAAGCGGGGGCGGGGCCTTAGATCGCCGGAAGCCCTTGGAGAAGGCCTGGAAGGATCTGCGAGAAGAGTTGAGGGGCCTTCCATCTCCCCCAACTCCGATCGCCCCTTCCCAGAAGCGGTGAATCCCCTCCATCCGCTGGCCGGAACAGCAACTTTGGGCGCCGGGGTGCTCGCGGTGGCCCTGCTGGGGACAGGGGCGGCCGGGCCGCCAGCCGATCGGGTGCTGCCCCCGGGGGCGATGGCCCAGATCCTGGGGGTGCATAACGCCGAGCGGCTGGCGGTGGGCGTCCCCCCCCTGCGCTGGGATGACCGGCTCGCCGCCACAGCCCAGCACTGTGCCCAGCGGCTGGCGGCCAGCCGGCAGTTTCGCCACTGCGGCAGCGGGGAAAACCTCTGGATGGGCACAGCAGGCCGCTTCAGCCCCACCCAGATGGCCGAGCTCTGGGCCGCGGAACGGCGGAATTTTCAACCCGGCACCTTTCCCAAGGTGAGCCGCAGCGGCAACTGGCAAGCCGTGGGCCACTACACCCAGATGGTGTGGCGAACCACCACGGCCCTGGGCTGCGCAGCCGCCACCGGCGCCGATGGCCTCACCCGGCTGGTGTGCCACTACGCCCCACCCGGCAACATCATCGGCCAGCCAGTTTTTTAATGGCTTCTCACACCTGCCATCCTTCCTGGCAGGCTTTGTTGCCATGACCCTCTCCACCCCTTCCCCTGCCGGCTCCCCCGCCCCAAGGCCGGCCACCCCTCCCCGCTGGTGGGTGCGGGGCGATCTCGATGGCTTCCTGGGCCTCGGCCTCGACAACCTGATCCAGATCCTGCTGATCATCGCCCTCTGCCGGGGCGTGCTCGGCTACCCCGATTCCCTGATTTTTGGTGTGATTCTTCCCGCCACCGGCCTCAGCCTGGTGGTGGGCAACGTGGCCTATGCCATCCAGGCCTATCGGCTGGACGAGGCGGAAGGGGGCTCCCGCCGCACCGCCCTGCCCTACGGCATCAACACGGTGAGCCTGTTCGCCTATGTGTTTCTGGTGATGCTGCCGGTGAAGCTCAGTGCTCTGGGCGCCGGCGCCAGCCCCGAGGCGGCCGTGCGTCTCTCGTGGCAGGCGGGCCTGATGGCCTGTCTGGGATCGGGCCTAATCGAATCTGCCGGAGCGTTCTGTGCAGCCGCCCTGCGCCGCTGGCTGCCCAGGGCCGCCCTGCTCGCCACCCTGGCCGGGATCGCCCTGGGATACATCGCCCTGGGCTTCTTCCTGCGCACCTATGCCCAGCCCGTGGTGGGCCTGGCAGTGCTGGCGGTGATTCTGGTGGCCTATTACGGCAAGATCCGCCTCCCTATCCCCGGCGGCCTGCTGGCAGTGATCGTGGGCACCCTGCTGGCCTGGAGCACGGGGGTGCTCCAGGTGGATGGCGACACCTGGCAGGCCAACCTGGCCTCCGTGGGGTTCCACCTCCCTGTTCCCCAGATCGGTGCCCTCTGGGAGGCCCGCTCCCAGCTGCTTCCCTGGCTGGGTGTCACCATCCCGATGGGCCTCTTCAACGTGCTCGGCTCCCTGCAAAACCTGGAAAGCGCCGAAGCCGCGGGGGATCGGTATCCCGAGAAGCCCTCGCTGCTGATCAACGGCATCGGCACCGCCGTGGCAGCCCTGCTGGGCTCCTGCTTTCCCACCACCATCTACATCGGCCACCCGGG
>JBIIHR010000224.1:0-3540 GCA_044235655.1 Cyanobium sp.
GCCTCCCAACCTGCCCGTAGGGGTTGTCCAGAGTGTGGATGGTTCTGCCGATCCTGCGCCGACGGCTGTGGTGCAACTGATCGCTCCGGTGCAGGCGGTCGATTGGGTCCAGGTGCTCCGACCTTGATGGAGCTCCTTAACCGCCAGCCCCTGTGGGCCACCAGTCTGTTGGTGGTGCCCCTTCTCACCCTGGCGGCCCCCACCTGGTTGGCCCTGGCTGGTGTTCCGCCGTGCTGGCCCGTTCTCTGGCTGCTTCCCTGGGCGCTCGCCGATGGACGGCGGTCGGCCGTAATACTTGCTGGCGTACTGGGACTGCTCATGGATGCCGTGCACCACGGCCCCATTAGCTGGCTTCCTGGCCTCCTCCTGCTTGCCTGGTGGTGGGGGCCCCTCAGCACGCGCCGTCCGGCCATCGAGGGCCCTTTCAGCCTCGGGCTGTTCGTTCTGATGGGAACCGTTCTGCTGAATGCCACGCTCATGCTCCAGTGGCTTGCCTGGAGCTGGCGCTTCCCCTTTGGCCGGGGGGAAGGGGGCCCCGATCCCTCCGACCTGGCCCAGCCCGGGTGGACCTGGCAGGATCTCTCCACCTCCGGCCTTCATGTGCTCCTGGCCCAGACCCTCCTGACGGCCCTTCTGGCTCCGTTGATCTGCACGCCCCTGTTGCGGTTGTGGCGACGGGCCCACCCAGGCTGGCGTGGTTGATTCCAGACCCTTGTTGAAGCGCCGTGCGGTCCTGCGCCACCTGACCCTGGGTGGCCTGGCCATGGGAAGCGCCGCCTGCGGGGTCGGCCGTTCCCGCGCGCCCCAACCCCCGTCCACCCTCCAGCTCTGGACGCTCGATCTGGCTCCCAAGTTCTCGGCCTACATCCAGGCCGTTACGGCGGCATGGGAGCGGGAGCGCCCCCCCGGGAGCCCTATGGGGGTGCGTTGGACCGATGTGCCCTGGAGTTCCGTGGAACGAAAGTTGCTGGCCTCGGTCTATGCCCGCACGTCCCCGGATCTGGTGAATCTCAACCCCATCTTCGCCACGGGGCTGGCCAGCAGGGGTGGCCTGGTGGATCTCGAGCCCTTCCTCCCCCCGGGGGCCTCCACGGCCTACTTGCCGGGAGTGTGGTCCTCCGGCCAGCTGGCCGGTCAGCAATTCGCCATCCCCTGGTACCTCACCACCCGGTTGACCATGGCCAACCGGGCGCTGTTGCGACAGGCCGGTTACGCGGCCCCGCCGCGGCGCTGGCAGGAGGTGCCGGCCTATGCCGAAGCCATCCGCCGCCGCACCGGCCGCTATGCCCTCTTTGTCACGGTCGTTCCGGAAGATTCGGCGGAGCTCCTGGAATCCCTGATCCAGATGGGTGTTCGCCTCCTGGACAACCAGCACCAGGCGGCTTTCCTCAGCCCCGCGGGCAGGGATGCCTTCGCCTTCTGGACGGACCTCTACCGCAAAGGATTGCTCCCCCGCGAAGTGGTGAGCCAGGGCTATCGACGGGCGATCGAGCTATATCAGGCGGGTGATCTGGCCCAGGTGGCGACGGGTCCCGACTTTCTGCGCAACCTGCAGACCAATGCGCCGGGGGTGGCCTCCTTGAGTGAGCCCCACCCTCCTCTGCGGGGGGCCTCTGGACACACCAATGTGGCGGTGATGAACCTGGTGGTGCCACGGGGCAGCGCCGTTCCGGCTGCTGCCGTTGATCTGGCGCTGTTTCTTACCAATGCCCCCCATCAGCTGGCGTTTGCGGAAGCGGCGCGGGTGTTGCCCTCCTCCCGTGAGGCCTTGGCGGAGCTGGAGCGCAGGCTGGGGGCCCAGAAGCCCGAATCTCCCCAGGAGCGGTTGGTGCTGGAGGCACGCCTTCTGGCTATTCAGTCGCTGGCGGGAGCGCGGGTGCTCGTGCCCCCCACCCCAGGCCTGAAGCGCCTCCAGACCATCCTCTACACCCATTTGCAGCAGGCCATGCTGGGCCAGACCTCCAGCGACCGGGCCCTGGAGTCGGCGGCCCGGGAATGGAACGGCTACGCCGCGTCCCGCTGGCCAGCCGGTCTTCCGTCCGGCGATGGGGGATCCGCTAGCAGCCCTTCCCGCTGACGTCTGTTTCGGTAGAAATGCTTAAAAATCCCCCCATCCCCCGCTGCGCTGAGGATTCAGGGGATGACCCCAGGAACGGCTCAACGGTATGGTTGCGATTCTTCATCAGGCGACCCGCCCATGAGTCTGGAGGATCGTCCCGAGCTGTCCTCTTCCCCTTTGGATCCCTTCCAACCGGATCCCCAGGACCCAGCAGATGGGCTCCTGGAGACGGATCTGGCGGGTGGGGATTCTGGCTCGGCCCCCAAGCCCACCCTCCTGGTGGTGGATGACGAGCCCGCCGTGCGCAGGGTTCTGGTGATGCGGCTCCAGTTGGCGGGCTACCGGGTGGTCTGCGCGGAAGATGGAGAGCAGGCGCTGGAGCTCTTCCACAGCGAGCAACCGGACCTGGTGGTGTTGGATGTGATGCTCCCCAAGCTCGATGGCTTTGCGGTGTGCCGCAGGCTGCGGGCCGAATCCTGTGTGCCGATCATCTTTCTCTCCGCTCTCGATGCCATTGCCGAGCGGGTGGCTGGCCTCGACCTGGGGGCCGATGATTACTTGCCCAAACCCTTCAGCCCGAAGGAGTTGGAAGTTCGCATTGCCACCATCCTCCGCCGGGTCGGCCGGGGCTCTGCGGCCACCGAGCCCCGGGATGTGCCGGCAGGAAATGGCGTGCTCCGCCTCGGCGACCTGGTGGTGGACACCAACCGCCGCCAGGTGAGCCGGGAGGGTCAGCGCATCGCCCTCACCTACACCGAATTCAGCCTCCTCGAACTCCTGTTCCGTGATCCGGGCCGGGTGGTGCCTCGCGCGGAGATCCTGGAGCAGCTCTGGGGCTATCCCCCGCGCCGGGCGGCCGATCTGCGGGTGGTGGATGTCTACGTAGCCAGGCTGCGGGGCAAGCTCGAACCCGATCCTCGCAATCCCGAGCTGATCCTGACGGTGCGGGGCACGGGCTACGCCTCCCAGCGGATGGGGGATGGCCCCCTGGCGGCGGCCGGCTGAGGCCTCGGCCCGACCGGCGGTCCTTCAGGATGGCCTTCACCTCCTGAACCCCCTGACGCCTTGTCGGATCTGCGCGCGACCCGCCTGGAGAAAGCCCGAGCCCTTGAGGCCCATGGCCACCTCCCCTATGCCTTCAGCTATTCCCCGAGCCACCGGGCGGCGGAGTTGCAGAAGGCCCATGCCGATCTTCCCAATGGGGAGGAGCGGTCGGAGAAGGTCTCTCTGGCAGGCCGGCTCCTGGCCCGGCGCGTGATGGGCAAATTGGCTTTTTTCACCCTGGCCGATGAGAGTGGCCCCATTCAGCTCTTCATCGAGAAGGCTTACCTGGAGGCGGTTCACCCGGACCAGCCGGATGGGTTTCTCCATCTCACTACCCTCACGGATATCGGCGACTGGATCGGGGTGGAGGGAACCCTCCGACGGACCGATCGGGGCGAGCTCTCCGTGAAAGTGGCTCAGTGGCACATGCTCAGCAA
>JBIIHR010000225.1:0-3518 GCA_044235655.1 Cyanobium sp.
GCTGCCACATGAGGAGGTGGTCTTTCAGGATTCCAGGGTGGTGAAAATCAAGAAGACGGGTCTGCTTCGCCTCACCTTTACATCCCATCTGCGGGTTTTTTGCAGTCCAGATGCTCGCAATCTCGAGGCAAGTCACGCGCAGATTCTCAGACCCAGCCATGCTTACGAGGCCTATGGCATGGAAGATCCCCGTATCACTGAAATTAATGATCTCTTCTATATCACTTATGTAGCCGTTTCACGTCATGGGGCAGCAACTGCTCTATTATCCACCCAGGATTTTCGATCCTTTCAGCACCACGGACTCATCTTTTGCCCGGAGAACAAGGATGTCGTCCTGTTCCCCGAACGAATTTCTGGCCAATTCCTCGCGCTCCACAGGCCCACGACAGCCCATGTCTTCTCTCGCCCAGAGATCTGGCTGGCATCCTCGCCCGATCTTTTGCATTGGGGCAGGCACCAGCCCATTCTCAGCGCCAGTGGAGCCTGGGATCGCGGGCGGATCGGCGCGGGAACACCACCGATCCGCACGTCTGAGGGTTGGCTAGAGATTTACCACGGCAATGACAAAGGGGAAGAAGACAGTGGCATTGGCAGTTATGGGGCAGGACTGCTGCTGCTGGATCTGGATGAACCCTGGAAGATCCGCAGGGCGGGAGGTTTGATCCTCGTGCCGGAGATGGAGTATGAGTGCCAAGGTTTTGTGCCGAATGTGGTGTTCCCTTCGGGGATCATCAATCAGGGTGACACGGTGCTGATCTACCTCGGTGCCGCAGACACCTCAACCGCTGTGATTGAGCTACGCCTGAGCGATCTACTTGAGGTGCTTCAAGAACCTGTTGTCTGCTGATCTTTGTCACCATTTCCAGCCTTGTCCAGCGCTTTTGACTCCGTGCTCTGCGGGCAAATCAGATCAGACGCGCGCCTGGCGTCGCTGAGCAGCTTGTAGAGCAGCTGAGGCGATTCCCTCAGGAGCTTGATCCATTCCGCTAGATAAGCAGCGTGGTTGCTGACGTTGCTGCCGATTTCCAATCGATCCCCCAGCAAGACTGCTCCCAGTTCTGCCACCAGCTCTTCCCTGGCGTAGTCCCTGCTGCCCATGGCCCCTGAAAGATTCCGGTTCAGTCTTGAAGGATGCCCTGTGCTGTGGAGAGCCTCATGGGCCCAGGTGGCATAGAACGCTGAACTTGAGTGAAAAGCATTGCGCTCAGGCAGCTGGATCTGGTCGGAGTGGGGGTTGTAGGAGGCCAGAGAGCCTCCGTGGAAGCATGGCACTGGCCAGGTCCGGAGCACGGCCTCCGCATGGGTCAGCCGCTCAGGTTCAGGCCGCATGGCATTGGCATCACTTGCCAGGCGAGCTGAGAGGAGACCTTGAAGGGCCTCACCCTCCAGATCCCCGGCATTGAAGAGGGTGACAGGGAAGTAACGCACCCAGCTACAGCCAGACTGTTTGTCCTCCGCAGGATCTCCGGTTCTGTCTGCGGGATGCGGGGCGTTGGGTTCCTTCGGGGGTACGGGGCGTTGGCGCCGCACCTGGGGCCGCAGCACGGTGACCGCCTTGGATCCTTTCCTCGGGTGAAGGCCATGGGCCCTGGCTTCTCCTGCCCCGCACCAGTAGGGAAGGGTCGCCCCCCGCTGGTGCAGGCCGATGGTGAGCAAGATCGGGTTGGCCCCCCGGTAGGGGCGGCCTGAGAGCAGATTCACGTGGTGCCCCCCGCTCCTGCTGTTCCATTCCCGTCTCCAGGGAGCGGTGCCTTTCTCCATTAAGGCGATCAGCGAAGCAACCAGGGTGTCTTCAACGGTCTGGACGGGTCGTGGGCAGGCCATGGTGGCAGCACAGAGGTGATGCCCTGCAAGTGCCACCCGCCGTCACGTTCATTGGTTCAACTCACGTCTGAGATGGAAGTAGAGGTGTTCCGGATCCTTGTATTGCCGGGGCATGCAGGCATGAAGGGTGGTCAGGCGATGCCAGCACACGCTCCGTTTGATCTGTTCCATGGTTTTCTCTTCCCGAATCAGGATGCGCATGGCCTTGCAGTAGAGCGGATATCCAGCCTGGAGCTCTCCGATGGTGAGCCTGGAGGAGGTGGACTGACCCATGGCACGGCATCGGCAACCTCCACAGCATGGACGGTCGTCGGCCGCAGGGTCTGCCCCCGTTTGGGGGCAATCCTCCCGAAACGGCCCTCAAAGCTGGACCATGCCGCAGCGCATGCCCTTGAGCACGGCTTGAAGCCTGTTGTTCACCCCAAGGGTCTGAAGCAGTCGCTTGCTGTAGGTATGGGCTGTTTCTTCACTCACCATGAGATGTTTGGCGATGTCCCGGTCGCTCATGCCACTGGAGAGCAGATCCAGCACTTGGTATTCCCTTGGGGTCAGCCGTGGGCAGCTGAGATAGGGCAGCTGGCCGGTGCGTAGGGAAGGGCTGCGATAGGAGTGACCCCCCATGACCGCAAGGACTGCCGCTTTGAGAGGCTGTTGATCCTCCACGAAATCAGCCTCCGCCACTACCGCTTCCAGCCAGGGGGCATCAACAAATTCAGCTGGGATCACATCCCCCAGCGCCAGCACCACACAATGCAACTCGGGATGGTCCTGCTTGGCCCGACGCACCAGCTCAAACCCATTGCCACTTTCCAGATAATCCGTGCAAATCAATAACTCATAGGGCGGATCATTATTTGCGGACAAATAGGAGAGACAACTGTCTTGATCCGTGACAGCACATGAAATGGCATCGTTTTCGCCAAAACTTTTGCAAACGGCCCTCAGGAGAAATCTTCCCTTCATGGCCAACGCAATTCGACCCGAAACGTCAACGGAAAGTAAGCCCTCCTCAGACGACAATGTGTCTGACGTCAAGAGGTAGGGAGTGAAGTCCATCTCGTTTTAATCGTCGTAAACCAGTTAATCGTCGTAAACCAGACAGTTGATCTCGGATGGATTGAGATCACAGAACACTTCTAATGGGGTAGGTGCTTCCGTGGCATCGGGATGGCGCTCGCTGAAAGCTTCCAGATCCCGGATGTTTTGTTCCAATTTGCGTTTGGTTGCCGCATCCCCCTTGGATTCCGCTGCCTCCAAAGCTGTGCGATAGGACTGCAGTTGCTCAGCAATGGAGGCCATGGGCGAAAGGCTTGATCACCACATTGGAATGTAGCGATTGCCAGGGGTGACTTGGGTGCGTCACGGGGTGAAGTGGTCCAGTAGATGTGCTCATTTTTTTGCCTTTCCTCGTTGGCTTCACCGGGCCATGCGGATCTGTGTTCCCTGACCCCGGGGAGGCGGTAGGCGTTCTGCACCGCTCAAAAACCGTGTTTGGCCTGTTTTTCCGGCCTTCTGGATCTTGGTGCGCTGACAGACGGGATCGCAGAGGTGCTTGTCGGGGACAATTGTGAAAAATTTACAAAGCTGCGATGGTTTCGCCTCGGTTCTCTAAAGATGTGATCGCTCAGATGCGCCTTTCTCAGCTGAGAGAGCTTGCGAAACGTCTCGGTGTGGGCCGTTACAGCAGCATG
>JBIIHR010000013.1:0-11414 GCA_044235655.1 Cyanobium sp.
ATTCCGAGCCAGAAATGATGAAGAAAGGCACGCTGGCCTCTCCGGCCACGGCCTTGGAGAGCAGGGTCTTCCCGGTTCCCGGGGGGCCCACCAGCAGAACCCCCTTGGGAATGCGGGCTCCAATGGCCAGGTAACGCTCGGGGGTCTTGAGGAAATCCACGATTTCCGTCAGCTCGGCCTTGGCTTCATCCACCCCGGCCACATCGGCAAACGTCACCCGGGATTCTTCATCCGGCACGTACACCTTGGCTTTGCTCTTGGTGAAATTCAGGGCGCCCTGGGCGCCGCCCATCTGGCGACGGGCGAAGAATTGCAGCACCAGGATGAAGATCAAGGGCGGCACCACCCAGCTGAGGATGGTGGTGAAGAGGTTGGGTTTGGCCGGTGGCGCCGCGGCGAATTCCACCCCATGCTTCTCCAGCCGCTGGGGCAGCTCCATGTCGAAGATCGGGGTGGTGGCCAGCACGGTGGGTGCTCCCTCCACCGTGGGCTCCTTGAGCTCGTAGCGGATCTGATCGGAAGTGATGTAAGCCCGCTTCACATTGTCCGCATCCACCTGGCCGATGAAGAGGGAATAGGGAACCCGAGGCACCTGGGAGCCCGGGTTGGTCAGGAAGTTGCTGAGCAACAGGAGCGTGCCCAGGCCGATCAGCAGCAGGTTGATGAGCCCTAATCGCCGATTCGGGCGATTGTCGTCCTGGCGGAGGGCCATGGGGCAAGGGTGCGGGAATGGGCCCAAGCTAGGCACAAGCGCCTTCGCCCGCTCCATTCCCGGGGCTGGAGAACCGAACGCCGAATGCCATGTGCGGCCGCTACTCCCTCACCACAAGCATCGACCGGCTCCTGCCGCACCTCAAGGGCCCCCTGCCTGAGGGGCTGGTGGAGCACTATGCCCCCCGCCCCCAGGTGAGGCCTGGAGAGCCCGTGCTGCTCCAGCGGCAGGAACACGGCCGGTTGGAGGTGGGCCTGGCCCTGTGGGGCCTGCTGCCGGGCTGGGCCAAGGATCCCCAGGGGTTGCGGCGGCCCATCAACGCCCGCAGCGAAACCGTGGCCGAGAAACCCTTTTTCCGTGGCCCATGGCGCCATCGGCGGGCCCTGCTGCCTGCGGATGGCTTCTACGAATGGCAGCGCCGGGGGGATGGCAGCAAGCAGCCCTGGCTGTTTCGGCCCCGGAGCCGGGAGCCCTTCTGGCTCGGGGGGCTGTGGGAGCGCTGGATCGGTGCCGATGGGGGCGAGCTCGACACCGCCGTGATTCTCACCACCGCGCCGAACGATCTGCTGCGGCGGGTGCACGACCGCATGCCCGTGGTGATCCCTTTGGGCCTGGAGGAGGCCTGGCTGGAGGCGGTGGATGGGCCAGCCCTGCGGGCTCTGGAGCCCCTGCTGGCCCCCTGGGACCCGGTGGGCTGGGAGGCGGTGAAGCTGGAGGCCGGGAGCCTGAGGGAAGTGCCCCCTCAAGACCTCAGCCAGTTCAGGCAGCTCAGCTAGAGAGGGGGGAATGCCGCTCCCTCCCCATGAGCCTCGATCAGCTCGATGCCTTCCTGGCCCAGGTTCGCCTCCAACCCGCCCTGGCCAGCCGACTGAGCGATCCGGCTGACCCCCTGGATCTGGAGAGTTTTCTCGCCCTGGCCAGGGAGCAGGGTTTTCAGGTGGAGGAGGGCGATGTGCTCGCTGCCCAGATGCGAGCCGAAGCCAACCTCAGCGATGAGGAGCTGCAGCGCCGGGCCGGTGAGGAGGCGCGCCGGCTGCGCCATTTCATCCCGGGATGACCGTCATTCGCCCGTCTCGCTCGCAAACTCACGCTTCACCTCAGCCTGAAACCAGGCATGGATATCGCCGATGCCCTCCTCCAGAGAGGTGGAGGGAGAAAAGCCGAGGGATCTCAGCTTGCGGATATCGGCCCTCCAGTTCTTGGGCGTGCCGGGGTCCTGTCGCCCGTTGAAGGAGGCCGGTTCCTGTCCGCCGAAGGCTTGGATCAGAAGGCTGGCCAAGTCGTGGATCGACACTTCCGTGCCGGAAGCAATGTTGTAGGCCTCCCCCTTGAATTCAGAACGCTCAGCGAGAAGGCGAATGGCAATAGCCACATCCCTGGCGTGAAGAAAATCGCGGGTTTCCTCCCCCGTACCCATGAGCTCAACGGCGCCGTAGATGGCGCATTTCCTGGCGATATCCCAGATCACTTGCCGTCGCAGACCTCGCCCATAGGCGGAGAAAATTCGGGCGATTGCAGTGTGAATCCCGTGAATGGAGCTGTATTCCTGGCAGAGAATTTCAGCCTGGAGTTTATGAAAGCCATAGGGGGAGAGCGGACGAAGATTCTGATTTTCCTTAATGGGTAGACGGGTAGGGTTTCCATACACCGCAGCGCTGGAGAGCGTGATGAAGCTGCAGTCTGGTGCGTGCAGGCGAATGGCCTCGAGAAGCTCAAAAACCAAGGCCGTATTGGCCTGATAATCGAGGGAAGGATTACTGATGGATCGAGCGACGGAGGAACTGCCCGCGCAATTGATCACAACCTTGGGGTGGAGGTCTTTGAGGAGGGCATGGAAGGCATCGCTTGGGATGGAGAGATATTCATGGCGGGTCAATTCACCGCGCACCGGATGCCTAGTGCCGCTGGCATCCACACCACTCACTGCATAGTTTTGACGGAGAAACTCATCGGCGATGTAGCCCCCCAAAAACCCTGAGACCCCAATGATCAGAACGGAAGGTTGCAATTAATGGATCCTCTCTGAAAGGGCAACCCGCCGGCCACCAAAGCGCAAGAGCCGGGCCTGGACCGCCGCCAGGCGTGGATAGATCTGCTGGAACCACTTATAGGAGAGCACCGTGCCATACATCAGCTTGCAGAAAAAATCTTTCACCCTCGGATTGCCGATCGGATGCACCCACCTGGTGGTGAAATCCTGGATGGCCTGGGTTCCGTCCGCCACCTGGAAGAAGGCGGTTGTTGTGAAGGGGTCCCAATCGCCGGGCTTGCGGATCATCTTTCTGGCAATTAACGACTTCCGATATTCATCCCTGTATTTGATGAAATAACCCAACTCCTTGGAAAAGAGGCCATTGCTCCAGCTGGTCCGCCCATCCCCGGAGCGCACCGCATACATCGTGTAAGGAAACCGCCGCACGCGCGACTCCAAACCAAAGCGACGGAATACACAGCGAATATAGCGCTCCAAATTCCAGTCTTCTTTGCGCCTCATCTCCTCGTAGAGAAGCTCGGTATTGCACAACATTGGGTCGGTCACGGAAAGCACCTTGAGCACATCTGCTCGGCTGGCCACAATATGTCGATCCGTGTAGCCTTCGTAATCCTCTCCATCAGGGATCCATATTTTTTCAGGATCCATCAAATGAAGGGGGTAATGTGGCGTGAGATAAATATAGTCAGAGCGGGTGATGATAAAACGATCATAGTGATCCAGCACCCCGCTCTCCAGGAGCCGTTGCTTCAAGAGCCATCGGAAGAAGAGAAGGATCGAACCCGACCCACTTTTTCGCCCATGGCCATCATGCACGCCCCCCATCAAGTTCCCAGTCAGATTGAGCAGAAGGCGCCAATCTCCCGGGCAGCCCTCGATGGCCTGCGCCTCATCCAGCGCCTGCCCCCAATCCACCGGCTCCTCAATGGTCCAGACGTACTTTGCCTGCTGATAAAAGGGATTATTCGTATCTTCCCATTGGTTTTTTGCCACGCACAATGCCAGGTCCGCATCAAGAGCACGAAGCACATTCTTTTCAAAAAGATCAAAGGTGAATTCGTGGGCCCTCGTTTCGGCAATAATCACAACTAAGGCCCGTTCCATTCCGTCGGTATTTTGTTTCTTCCCAATCTACCAAGGCCTGAAAAGATGCCCCCGAATTCGAGTTTCACCCGCGAGATGGTTGCCGCCTACCCCCGCCCCCCGGCCCTGGTGCTCTGCGAAAAGCCCATCCGCGTGGAGGCCCTGGGACGACTGCTGGCCGAGACCCGCCGCTCCTACCGGGTGCTGGAGACCTTCCATCCACCCACCTTCTATCTGCCACCGGAGGCGTTTGATCCCACCATGCTGCGCCCTGCGCCCGGGCGCAGCTTCTGCGAGTGGAAGGGGGTGGCCCGCTATTTCGACGTGGTGTCCCCGGAGGGCCAGGCCCTGGAACGGGTGGCGTGGCACTACCCGGAACCCACGGAGGCCTTCGCCGCCCTGGCGGGCTGGATTGCCCTCTATGCCGGGCCGATGGATGGCTGCTGGGTGGATGGGGAGCGGGTGGTGCCCCAACCCGGCGGCTTCTATGGAGGCTGGATCACCAGCGATGTGGAAGGTCCCTTCAAAGGGGATCCGCGCCATCCGGAGCTGATCTAGCGGGCTTCAAGGGGCGATCCCCCCCGAGGCCAGGTTCCCCCCGCGGCGGGCCAGCTGATCGTTCAGCTCCAGCAGCAGCTCCTGCCGCAGGGCATGGAAGGCCTCGAGGTCGTCGCTGAGGCCACATTCCAGCCGCAGCTGCAACGCCCCATCCTTCACCCCGCTGAAGCTCACCCGTTGGGGCAGATCCTCCCTCACCCGCGGGTTCCTGCCCAGCCAGGCGCGCAGCCCTTCCACCAATCCTTCCGCGTCCTCCCGTGAGCCCAGCTCCACCCCCATCTCCAGCAGCAGCCGGCGGTGAGGCCGGCGGCTGGCGTTCACCACGACGGAGTGAAGGAACAGGCCATTGGGCACATAGAGCAGATCCCCATCCGGGGTGAGCAGCTCGCTGCTGAAGAGCCCGATGCCCCGCACCATGCCGCCCAGCTTCTGGATGGGCAGCTCGATCTGATCGCCAACCGCAAAGGGCCGGTTCACATAAAGCATCAGGCCGCTCAGCAGGTTTTCCACCAGGGTGCGAGCGCCAAACCCCAGAGCGGCCGCACCCAGGCCGCTCGCCGTGAGCAGCACCGCCGCGGAAACCCCCAGCAGCTTGAGCACCGCCAGGCCCCCGAGCAGGGCCACCAGGCCCGTCACGATCTTGTCAATCAGATCCAAGGCCGCGGCCCGCTCCCGCTCTCCGCGCCCTCCCCACAAGACCTCCTCCACGGCGAGCTTCCCGAGGAGGCTGGTCTTCAACCGCAGGAGGGTCCACATCACCCCCAGGGTGAGCAGGGCATCCCGCACCCCCTGCCCATCGCTGGGCAGATCCCATCCCAGCCTTTCGAGCTGGCCGTGGAGCCAACCCAGCAGGCCCGCCAGCAGCAGGGTGAGGGCCACACTCAGCCGCGCCCGCCGCAGCAACAACCGGGTGGTGGACCCCTTCGGCAACCGTGCCGCCAGTACATCCAGGCCCACCCAGGCCAGGGCTGCCAACAGCACGGCCGCCAGAGGCACGGGCCACCGAAAGGGCCCCTCGAGAAGCGCAGTCTGCGCCGGGCTCATCGGGGCGACCATGGTCCCTCCAATGCCAACCGCCAACGGAAGTCGCCCTCCAGCCAGCCCACGTCCTCCGTGGCCAGATGGGCCACATCCGCCATCCGTTCGGCGCCCAGGCAGCCCAGGGGCGTGCGGGCCGGCTCCCCTCCGAGCACCTTGGGAGCGATCACCGCGACCACCTCCTGCACGCATCCCTCCTGCAGGGCCGCCGCTGCAAGGGCCGGCCCACATTCCCAGAGCACCTGGTTGCATCCCCGCTGGGCGAGGGCCTCCAACAGGCCGAGGGGGGCGCAGCGCTCCAGAGCCAGCCGTTCCACCCCCAGGGCATCGATCCGATGGCGGGCGTCCAGGCTGGCCTCAGGGCCATGGGCCACCAGCGTGAGTGCCTCCCGATCCCAGAGATGGGCCTGGGTGGGCAGATTCAGCTCCCGGCTGAGCACCACCCGCAGGGGTTCGGGTTGGCGCCGCCCACGGCTGGTGAGACGGGGATCGTCGTCGCGCACCGTGCCGCCCCCCACGATCACCGCATCACATCCCGCCCGCAATCCATGCACCCACTGCCGGGCCGCTGGACCGCTGATCCACTGACTGTCCCCATTGGGAAGGGCGGTGCGGCCATCCAGGCTCATGGCCCACTTGAGCACCCCGAAGGGCCGCCCACGCAGGCAGCGGTGCAGAAAGGCTCGGTTCTGCGTCCTGGCCTTCGTCTCCCCCACCCCCTCCACCACCTCCAGCCCCGCCGCCCGCAACCGGGCCAGGCCCTCCCCCCCCACCCGGGGATCCGGATCGGTGAGGGCCACCACCACCCTTGACAGCCCTGCGGCGATCACGGCATCGCAGCACGGCGGCGTTCGCCCCTGATGGCAACAGGGTTCCAGGGTCACCACCAGGGTGCCGCCACGGGCCCGATCGCCCGCCTGGCGCAGGGCTCCCACTTCCGCGTGGGGCTCCCCGGCCCTGGCATGGAAGCCCTCCCCCACCAGCCGACCCGCCCCATCCAACACCACGGCTCCAACCAGGGGGTTGGGGCTGGTGCGCCCCTCTCCCAGCGTCGCCAGCTGGAGGGCCCGATCCATCCAACGGCTCCAGTCGGTCATGGTGCCGGGGCGGGATCCTCCCAGGTGGGCAGTTGGCGCCATTCCCCCACCACATAGGGGGGAACGGGGAGTTCGCTGAACACGCCGGGCAGTTCTAGCCGAAGAGGGCGATTGCTCTGCAGATCCTCCAGCAGGGGCGCCAGATCAAATTCCGCCGCCGCATCCCGCCCGTCCCCCACCAGCTTGGGGTTGGCCAGGGTGAGATCGGCCAGCTCCCAGAGGCGGCGGCCGCTGGTGACCAGCAAGGGGGTGGGGTGATCCAGCCGCACCCGGCCTGGGTAGCCCACGATCCGCAGGATCAACGGTCCCCCTTTGGGCCCCTCTCTGTAAGCCACCACCTGCCAGCTGCGGTAATCCAGATCGCGGAGGGTTTCCAGGCTGCGCACCACCCCCGTGCCGGTGAGGGTGTCGGGGTGGGCATGGAGGAGAGCCGCGGCCGGAGCGGGATGAAGGCCCAGGATGAGAGCCATCCACAGGGGCAGGAGCGCCCGGAGAACCCTCCGGTTCAGAACGGGTCTGAAGACCCGGTGGCGCCAGCCCCTCATGGAAGGGCCACCGCCTGCCGCCCAGCCCCCGGGATCGCCTCCCAGCCCGTGTGCGTGGCCCAGAGGGCCCAGAGAGCCATGGCCCGGAGATAGTGGCAGGCCCTGAAGGTGCGCACTGCCGTGATCGCCTCGGGGGTGCGGAACTGCAATCCGCCGGTGTAAACCTGCTCCACCACAGCCGAGGCGATGGCCAACGCCGTGGACGTGTCCCCCATCAGGCGGTAGTAGGCCGCCAGGCCGAAGTTGATGCCGGTCCACACCTCCAGGGGGTGGGTGCCCTTGGGATCCAGGGGGGTGCCATCCCGGCGCAGGCCATTGGCCACCCCCAGCCGTCCCCCCTCAAACCGCTCAAAGCAGGCCTCCCGGATGGCCCGCAGGGAGGATTGGGCCCGTTCATCGGCCACCACCGGGGCCAACCCCAGGAGTCGGGCGTAGAAATCTCCGCAGAGCTGATCGGCCATCACCACGGGCGTGCCGCTCTCGGCGTCGATCGAATAGAACTCGCCGTTCCACAACAGCCGGTCAAAGTTGGCGCGGGACTGTTCCAGCCACAGACCGAATTCCCGCTGTTCCGCCGCCGTGTCGAGCCCCAGGTGGAGCTGAAGCCGCTGGGCCATGGCCAGTGCAGCCTCCAGGGCGGCGATCCAGAGCGCTCCGCAGTAGGCACTCACCCCCTGGAGGGGCCAGTCGTCAAAGGTCTGGTCTGGGGCACCCCCATTGTCCGGCAGGCCATCCCCATTGGCATCAAAGGTCTTGAGATGGCGTAGGGCCTGCACGGCCGCCGGCCAGCACTGGGCCAGGAAGTTCAGATCCTGCCCATTGGGGGCCAACAGGAAGGTGCGCCACACCTGCAGCACAAAGTCGCTGGCCAGATCCTTCCAGAGATTGCAGTCCTGATAAGCGGTGTAATTGGTGGCAGCAAACGGCCGCTCGTTGGGGGCCCCCAGATCGTGGGGTGTGGCGCCCGCCACCTTGCGGGGCGCCTCCACCCGCCCTTTGCCCTGGGTGAAATACCAGCCGATCGGCCGGGGGGTGGCATCGGCAGCGGGGATCGCGCGGGCGAAACTGCGCAGCACGGCCTTATCCAGCTCAGGCCAGAGCTGCAGCAGGGCAAACGAGCCGTAGAGCCGCACGTCGAGGCTCTCATACCAGGCGTAGTCGAGGCACTCGAGCACGCCAAAGCGCCCCACCGGATCCTCCGGGGTAGCGGCTGTCCAGAGGGTGCCGCCACTGGCCAGGTCGTAAAGCTCATTGCAGAGGGCCATGCGCAGGGCCTCGGGCAAATCCTTGCGCTCCACCACCGGGGCCTGCCAGGCCTGGATCTGGGATCGCCAGGAGGGCCAGTCGCGCAGAGCTTCGGCGGCGATCGCCGTGGCCTGATCGCCGCTGGAGCCGAAGAAATCCGTGTAGCGACGCAGGGCATGGCAGCCGCTGGCGAAGGCCGTGAGCGGCAGATCCCAGGCCAGCACCACCGGCAGCTCCAGAGTCTGGCCAGGCTCCAGGGTGCAACGCACGGCCAGGGCGGCGCTGGCGGGATCGTTCCGGCCGCTGTGCCGGTCGTTGTTGCTCTCCGGCAGGGAGCCATCTCGCGAGAAGGGACCCCAGATCTCCTCTCCATCGCCCCATGGATTCCAGCGACCGCAGCGGAAGATCTCCACACCCTGGCTTCCGAAAGACGTTTCATCGGGGACGGCCACACACCACTGGCCATCCCCTTCCCCCGGAGCGGCCGTGGGCGGCTGGCTCCCCTCCAGCACCACACCCTTCAACCCCGGCTCGCTGATCAAACGGTTGCGTTGGCCCTCACTCCGTCCAATGGCGGGAACGTAGTTGTGTTCCGGGCTGCCATCGTCGCGGAAGTGCACTTCAGCGGCGGGATCGGTGTTGGTGAACCAGCCACAGGTGTTGCGCCAACTCACCAGCAACGACACCGTGAGGGGCTGGGGGGTGGGGTTGTGGAGGGTCCACACAAACACCGCCACCGGATAGCTGCTGCGCTGGTAGTCGCCAGGCAGGATGGGGCTGAAGGCCTCACAGCTCACCTGGGCCTGAAATACCCCGGAGTAGTGGGTGGCGCTCCAGGGATAGCGAGCGGCATAGGTACCGCTGCCGGCCGGAAGCCAGTCCCACGCCCTCAGGGGAGGGTCGTTCTCGGCCCCTTCCTGGGCGGGGCGGCTGTCGTCCCGCACGGGTGGGGTGGCCAGCGCCAGGGCCTGGCTGGATGCCCCATCCCCTTCAAAAAAGGCGAACTGGCAATCGGGCAGCACGCCAAACCAGTGCTCGCCCCCATCCAGGTGCCAGAGGTTGAACGCCCCATCCGGGGCCCGGCCGATGCACCCGGCTCCCAGGCCTCCCAGGGGCATGCCGTGGTTGGGGCCATCATCCAGATTGCTGGCGTACCGCACCGTGTAAGGCTGCTCCCAACTGCCTCCGATGGAATGGGTCCAGCTGGCGGTGGGCCGCTCCCAGGAGTCTGAAGAGGTGGTCGGCCGTTGGCGTAAAGGGGGCAGGCCGAAAGGCATGGCCGGGGGGCATGGTCCGGGCCAGCATGTCAGATCTGACGGCTTCGAAGGCCCTTCGAACCAGCCTTGAAGGCCGTGTCGGCCAGCAGCACAAGACAAGGTGCCGCCACCAGCAGAGGCCAGTGCCCCGGGCTCAGCGGCAGAAAAGCAAAGATCCCCGCAAAGGCCGGCAGCAGAATCAACCCGCTGGCCAGCAGCGGCTCACTGATGAACCCGAGCCAGAGCAGGGGGTTCGGCACGCCGAGAAGGCGCCAGAAGGGCAGGCTGTCGCTGCGGCAGGCCAGCAGGGCACCCATCTGGCCGGCCACGATCAAAGCAAAGGCCAAGGTGCTCGCCTGCTGCTGCACCCCCTCCACCCAGGGCAGGGCGGTGTGTTGCAGCAGCTGGGGAGCCAGCTGCCGCAGCTGGGGAAGGGTGACGCCGTGATCGCGCCACACCTTCAGGTATCCCCCAAGGGAAAGGGCCGCTTCCGTGAGGCCCAAGACCAGGTAGGCCCGCACCATCACCGGCCGGTTCAACAGGGGTTCGTCGCGGTTCCGGGGCGGGGCGCGCATCAGCTGCGGCTCCGGCGGATCGCTGCCCAGGCCGAGGGCAGGCAGGAGGTCGGTTCCGAGGTCGACCGCCAGGATTTGCAGCACGGTGAGAGCAGCCGGCAGCCGAAACACCACCATGGCCAGAAACGGGGCCACCTCGGGCACGTTGGAGGCCAGCACGTAGGTGATGAACTTGCTGATGTTGGCGACCACCGAGCGCCCGTAGCGGATGGCCGTCACGATGGTGGCGAAATTGTCATCCAGCAGCACGATGTCGGCCGCCTCCCTGGCCACATCCGTGCCGGAGCGCCCCATGGCCAGGCCCACATCGGCGGCCCGCAGGGCCGGCGCATCGTTCACCCCATCTCCCGTCACAGCCACCACCTCTCCAAGGGAGCGGTAGGCCTGCACCAGACGCAATTTCTGTTCCGGGGTCACCCGGGCAAACACCAATCGGTGTCTGTATTTGAGCAGTTGCCGCAGATGGAGATCCCTGATCTGGGAGAGGGTTTCCCCGTCGATCACCCGCACCGGATCCGCCATCGGACTCATGCCGGCAGAGGGCGATGGATCCAGCAAGCCCAACTGCTGAGCCACCGCCTGGGCGGTGAGCCCGTAGTCACCCGTCACCATGGTCACCTTGATGCCCGCTTCCCTGCACTGGCGAATGGCCTGGGGCACCTCCGGTCGGGGCGGGTCGTAGAGGCCGAGCAGCCCCACCAGGATCTGGTTGGATTCCAAGGTGTCGCTCCGGCTGCCCTCGCCCACCGGCGCCATGGCCAGGGCGAGCACGCGATAGCCCTGGGCCGCCATCCGGTCATTGGCCTGCCGCACCAGCTCCCGCGAGGCCGCCTGAAGGGGAACGGCCCCGGAGGCCATCAGCCAGGAGTTGCATTGGACCAGCATCTCCAGGGGGGCGCCCTTGGTCAGCACCAACCGGCCGTTGGCTGCCAGCAGCGGTAAGCCATCCTCACCAGGGCGCCATTCCACCACCACGCTCATGCGGCGGCGATGGGAATCAAAGGGCACCTCCAGGTGCCGGGGATGGCGTGCCCGCAGCGCTGGCAGATCCAAGCCCGCGGCCTGAGCAGCCAGCAGGAGGGCCACTTCGGTGGAATCTGCCGAGAGGGTCGGATGGCCGAGTTGGGCGTTGTTGCAGAGCGCGCTTCCTGCCAGCAACACCATTCGCCCCCCAGCCCCCTCCTCGGGCAGCCATACCTCCTCCAGCTCCATCTGATTGCGGGTGAGAGTGCCGGTCTTATCGCTGCAGATCACACTCACCGAGCCCAGGGTTTCCACCGCGGAGAGCCGTCGCACCAGGGCCTGCTGGCGG
>JBIIHR010000226.1:0-3488 GCA_044235655.1 Cyanobium sp.
TGAATTCCTGGAAATCCAGGCTGTTGGAGGCGTGGGCGCCGCCATTGATCACGTTCATCAACGGCACGGGCAGCAGGTTGGCCATCGGGCCGCCCAGGTAGCGATAGAGGGGCAGGCCCAGGGCCCGGGAGGCCGCATGGGCCGTGGCCATGCTCACGGCCAGCACGGCATTGGCGCCGAGGGCACTCTTGTTGTCGCTGCCATCGAGCTCGATCATGGCGGCATCCACGGCCGCCTGATCCAGGGCGCTGAGGCCACAGAGGGCCGGCGCGATGCGCTCCTCCACGTTTTCCACGGCCTGGCTCACCCCCTTGCCGAAGTAACGACGGCCATCACCATCACGCAGTTCGTGGGCCTCATGGGCGCCTGTGCTGGCTCCGCTGGGCACGATCGCCCGGCCCATGGAGCCCCCCTCCAGATACACCTCCGCCTCCACCGTGGGGGTGCCGCGGGAATCCAGAACCTCACGGGCCACGATCGAATCGATCACCAGGTCGAGGGAATCGAACACAAAGACGGAGCGGATGGGGCGATCTTATGGGGCACCCCCACCGCCCCGGATGTGACCGTGCCTACCCCTGGGGCGAACCCTCCCAGGAAAAGTGCTCGTCGTCCCAGGAGCGGGGATCCTCGATGGGCTCCAGGTGGGTGAAGCAGTGGCAGCGGGCCAGCTCGGCCGTGATGCGGGCCTCCACCTCCTCGCAGAAATCATGGCCCTGCTGCACGGTCCACCCCCCCGGCACCAGCACATGGCACGACACAAAGCGGCGGGAGCCCGCCTGGCGGGTGCGCAGGGCGTGGAAGGCCACCCCCTCCTGGGTGTGGGTATCGAGAACGGCCTTCACCTTGGCCAGCTCCTCGGGGGGCAGGGCCCGATCCAGCAGGCCCGCGGCCGTTTCACGCAGAAGCCGCCAGCCGGTGTAGATGATCTGGAAGGCCACCGCCATGGCGATCAGGGGATCCAGCAGGGGCCAGCCGCTCACCTTCGCCAGAGCCACCCCCACCACCACTCCGAGGGAGGTCCACACATCACTGAGGAGATGGTGGGCATCGGCCCGCAGGGTGATGGAATCCAGCCGCTTCCCCGCCTTCAGCAGCACCCAGGCCACCCCGCCGTTGATGGCCGTGGCCAGCAGGGTGAGGGCCAGCCCCAGATCCACCCGCCCCAGGGGTTCGGGGTGGAGCAGGCGCTCCCCGGCGGTGACCAGGATGGCCGTGGCTGCCACCACGATCAAGGCGCTCTCGAGGCCACTGGAGAAGTATTCCGCCTTGGAATAGCCGTAGTGGTGATCGGCATCGGCGGGTCGGGCGGCCAGGGAGAGGGCCCAGAAGGCCACCAGGGCCGCCACCAGATTCACCCCCGATTCCAGGGCATCGGAGAGCAGGCCCACGGAGCCCGTGAGCTTGTAGGCGAGGGTTTTCAGGCCGATGGTGGCCAGGGCCGCCGCCACGGACAGGAGGGTGTAGGGCCTGGCGGAGGCGAAGGCCATGGGGATGGGCGGACGGCTCCCTAAGGATGGCCGGGCCGGCTCCCTTCTGCCGGTACCGGAGGCCACAATGGCGGCACTGTTTCGCCCAGGGGTTCCCCCAACGGGCGCCCCGTCCTCCGCCATGCGACTGCTGCACACCATGCTCCGGGTGGGCGATCTGGAGCGATCCCTGGCCTTCTACACCGAGGTGCTGGGCATGCGCCTGCTGCGCCGCAAGGACTATCCAGGGGGGCGCTTCACCCTGGCCTTCGTGGGCTACGGGGAGGAAACGGACCACACCGTGCTGGAGCTGACCCACAACTGGGACACGGAGGCCTACGACATCGGCAGCGGCTATGGCCACATCGCCATCGGCGTGCACGACATCGCGGGCACCTGCCAGGCCATCGCTGGCAAGGGCGGCCGGGTGGTGCGCCCCCCCGGCCCGATGAAGCACGGCACCACCGTGATCGCCTTCGTGGAGGATCCGGATGGCTACAAGGTGGAGCTGATCCAGCTCGCCGCCCCCCCCGCCTCCGCGGACTGATCCCCCCATGCCAGCCGACAGCCTGTCGAATCCCACCACCAGCCTCACGGGGACCCCGGAGCGCTTCAGCGACAGCGCCTGGGATCTGCTGCTCGCCAGCCAGGGTCAGGCCCGCCGCTGGCGGCACGGGGCGATGGATGTGGAGCACCTGGTGCTGGCCCTGCTGGTGGAGTCGCGCTTCGCCCCCTGGGTGGAGCGGCTGCCGGTGGACGAAGACCGGCTGCTGGATCGGCTGGAGGCCTTCTGCGCCGACCAACCGTCCAGCGCAGACAGCACCCTCTACATCGGCGATGCCCTGGAAGACCTGCTGGAGGGGGCCGACCGGAAGCGGGCGGGCTGGGGCGACGCCCAGATCGAGATTCCCCACCTGCTGCTGGCCCTGTTGAACGAACCCCGGGTGGGGGGCAACCTGCTCACCGATGAGGGCCTCAGCGAAGACCTGCTCACCCGCCAGTGGCGGCCCGATGGCGCCGCCGCCGTGGTTCAGGCGGCGCCGCCCGCCACTCCGCCCGCCACGCCCCCCCCTGCGCCCAGCGCCCGCCCCCCCGGCATGCGGACGCCCCCGGCAGCCCCCACCCCCAGCCCCCAGCCCCCGGGGGGGCGGCCCGGCGGCGATCTGCGGCTGGAGCGCGTCGGGGATGGGGAGGAGGGCCGCAGTGAAGCCCTGAGCCTCTACGGACGGGACCTGACGGCGGCGGCCCGCCAGGGGGAACTGGATCCGGTGATCGGCCGCGACACGGAAATCCGGCGCCTGATCCAGGTGCTCTCCCGCCGGGGGAAGAACAACCCGGTGCTGATCGGCGAGCCCGGAGTGGGCAAGACGGCCGTGGCGGAGCTGCTGGCGCAGCGGATCGTGGCCGGCGAGGTGCCGGAGGCCCTGCGGGGGGTGCGCCTGGTGGCCCTGGATCTGGGCGCCCTGATCGCCGGCGCGAAGTTTCGCGGGCAGTTCGAGGAACGGCTGCGGGGCGTGCTGGAGGAGGTGCGGGAGGCGGAGGGCAGCAACGGCGGGGTGGTGCTCTTCATCGATGAGCTGCACACCGTGGTGGGCGGGGAGCGGAGCTCGGCGGATGCGGGCAGCCTGCTCAAACCGGCCCTGGCCCGGGGCGACCTGCGCTGCATCGGCGCCACCACCCCGGAGGACTACCGCCGCACGATCGGCAAGGATCAGGCCCTGGAGCGGCGCTTCCAGCAGGTGGTGATCCGGGAGCCCGACCGGGACAGCTGCCTGGAGATCCTGCGGGGGCTGCGGGAGCGCTACGAGCTGCACCATGGCGTCACCATCACCGACCAGGCCCTGGTGGCGGCCTGCCGCCTGGCGGATCGCTACATCAGCGATCGCTGCCTTCCGGATTCCGCGATTGATCTGGTGGATGAGGCCGCCGCCCAGCTGCGCATGGAGGTGACCTCCAAGCCCCGGGTGGTGGAGGAAGCGGAGGCGGACCTGCGGAGAGTGGAGCTGTCTCTGCTGGCGG
>JBIIHR010000228.1:0-3479 GCA_044235655.1 Cyanobium sp.
CCCATGAGCGGCACCGGCAGCGCGGCCATGGAGGCCACCATCGCCAATGTGGTGGAGCCCGGTGACAAGGTGCTGGTGGCCGTGATGGGCTATTTCGGCCTTCGCCAGGCCGATATGGCCGGTCGCTATGGCGCCGAGGTGGTCACCATCGAGCGGCCCTGGGGGGAAGCCTTCAGCCTCGAGGAACTGGAGCAGGCCCTGATCACCCATCGGCCCTCCCTGCTCACCATGGTGCACGCCGAAACCTCCACGGGCGTCTGCCAACCCATGGAGGGCATCGGGGATCTCTGCCGCAAATACGACTGCCTTCTGCTGCTGGATACGGTGACCTCCCTTGGCGGAGTGCCCCTCTTCCTGGATGAATGGAAGGTGGATCTGGCCTACAGCTGCAGCCAGAAGGGTCTGAGTTGCCCCCCTGGCCTCGGCCCCTTTTCCATGGGTCTGCGGGCCGAAGCCAAGCTCAACCAGCGCAAGGGCAAGGTGCCCAACTGGTATCTGGATGTGTCGCTCCTCAACCAGTACTGGGGCACCGACCGGGTGTATCACCACACGGCCCCGGTGAACATGAACTTCGGCATGCGCGAAGCCCTGCGCCTGCTCTCGGAAGAGGGCCTTGAGCAGGCCTGGACCCGCCATCGCTCCTCGGCTGAGCGGCTCTGGCAGGGCCTGGAGAGGCTCGGCCTGGAACTCCACGTGCCTGAGCACCTCCGGCTGGCCACCCTCACCACCGTTCGCATTCCAGAAGGGGTGGATGGCAAGGCCTTCTGCCGCCACCTTCTCGATGCCCACGGCATCGAGGTGGGGGGTGGCCTCGGCACCCTCGCCGGCAAGGTGTGGCGCGTTGGCCTCATGGGCTACAACAGCACCGCGGAAAACGTCGACCTGCTGCTCAACCTCTTGGAGACGGAGCTTCCCCGTTTTCGGAACTCGGCCCAGGCCGTTGCCGCCGCTGCCTGAACCAACACCGCAATTGCTCCTCCGCTTCCCTCCCCATCACCCCTGAAATCACCTTCATGTGGTGATGGGCGCTGGGGTCGGTGGCCAGATTGAGGCAGCCCCCCAAAGCTCCCCGTTTGGGATCAGCGGCCGCAAACACCACGGTGCCCACGCGCGCCTGAATCAGGGCGCCGGCACACATCGGGCAGGGTTCCAGGGTCACCAGCAAGGTGCAATCCGGGAAACGCCAGGTGTCCAGGGCGGAGGCGGCCTGGCCCAGGGCCACCAGCTCCGCATGGCCGAGGGGATCCTGCCCGTGGTGCCGGCGATTGATGCCCCAGCCCACGGCCCGCCCCTTCCCATCGAGGACCACCGCCGCCACGGGCACTTCCCCCAGGGCGCCAATCCGGGCCGCCCTGCGCAGCAGCCGCTCCATCCACAGCCGATGGCTCTCCATGGTGTCCATGGTCCCGTGTTGCCCTCCAAAAAAAAAGTTGCCCTGGCAACGGCAGAATGGGGACAGCCCATGGGCGTGCCCCCTCCCCCTTCCCCCCCTCGCTGAACAGCCCTTGGAGCCCCTGGCGCCGCCCTCCACCCCAGCGTCTCTGGCTCCCTTTGCCGATCCCCTGGGCCCCGATCCCCTCCTGGAGGAGGTGTTGCAGCAGGCGGCCAGCCTGCTCTGCCGTTGGCTGGGCCGGGCTGCCGCCCAGCCCCCCCTGCCTGGGTTGAGTGTGCTGCCGGCGGTGGAACCGGAGGCGGAAGGCCTGCCCCCCGATCGCCTGCTGGCTGATCTGCAGGTGGTGATGGATGGGGCCTACCAGCCGGGCCACCCCGGTGCCCTGGCCCATCTGGATCCTCCCCCCCTCACCGCCTCCATCGTGGCGGAGCTGATCGCCGCGGGGCTCAACAACAATCTCCTGGCAGACGAGCTCTCCCCCAGCCTGCGGCGTCTGGAGCGCAGCCTCTGCGCCGTGCTGGCCCAACGGCTGGGCCTTCCACCAGGGGCCGGTGGGGTGCCCGCCAGTGGGGGCACCTTGAGCAACCTCATGGCCCTGGTGACCGCACGCCAGCAGCGCTGCCCCCGGGCTGGCCAGGAGGGCGTGGTGATCTGCAGCGCGGATGCCCATGTGTCGCTGGATAAGGCCGTGCGCGTGATGGGCCTCCCCCCGGAAGCCCTCCATCGCCTCCCCGTGGATTCCGAGGGCCGGATGCAGCCCGAGCGGCTGGCGCACCATCTCACCGATCTGGCCCAGCGTGGGGTGCCGGTCATTGCCGTCGTCGCCACGGCGGGCACCACCGTGCGGGGGGCGATCGATCCCCTGGAGGCCATCGCCCGCCTCTGCCACCACCACGGCCACTGGCTGCATGTGGATGGGGCCATCGGGGCCGTGTTTGCCCTGGTGCCCCAGACCCAATCCCTGCTGGCGGGCATCGGCGGGGCTGATTCCATCACCCTCAATCCCCAGAAGGTGATCGGCATCACCAAAACCTCCTCCCTCCTGCTGGTGGCCCACCCCGCCAGCCTTCAGGCGGCTTTTCACACAGGATTGCCCTACATGGAACCCAGCTGGGCTGGGGGCCATGGCGGGGAAGAGGGTCTGCAGGGCACCCGGCCTGCCGAAATCCTCAAGCTCTGGCTGGGTCTGCGCCAGCTGGGCTGGCAGGGGGTGGAGAGCCTTCTGGTGGGGGCGCTCCAGCGGCAGCGCCAGCTCCAGACCCTTCTGGCGCCGGAATCCCGGCTGCTGCTGCAGAGCGGTTCCCTCCATCTGCTGGCCTTCCGGGTGGAGGGGGCCGATCCAGCCAGGAGTGACCACTGGAGCCAGGCCACGCGCCAGGCCCTCCTGGAGCATCGCCTGATGCTCTCCCGCCCCCACTACCAGGGCCATCACCACCTCAAGGCCGTGCTGGGCAACCCCCACACCCGCCCGGCCGACCTGGAGCAACTCGCCCAGGTGGTGCGCCACAGTTTGACCACCGTTTCCACCCGATGAGTTCCCCTTCCCCACGCCCCCGCTGGGTGGCCCTGGTCACCGGGGCGGTTTCGATCCTGATCGGCCTGCTCTATCTGTTGATGGTGATCCTTCTGGACCGTTCCGGCCCCCTCCGTCCTCCCCCACCCGAGGCCTTCGGGAGCTTGGCCCCGGCTGGGGTGGCAGCTGCAGGCCCTGCTTCTGGAGGGGCTCCACCACCCGCTGCAACGCCAGCTCCAGGAACTGGCGCAGGGCCCCTTCCCGCCGGTTGAGTTCGAACTGCTGCTGCAGCACCTCCTGCACCCCCCCATCGCCCCAGTCCTGGTTCTGCTGGAAGTAGGTGATGAAGCTCTGGCCGGCCACCCGGGTGAGCCAGGCCGCGCTCACCGCCTGGATCGCCCGACTGACCAGCAGGACGGGGAGTTGCAGCGTCATGGCACTGGTGAGCAGGCCCACGCCCCCCTTGACCAACCCCAGCCCCGCCAGGGTGCGACCCACCGAAAGGGCCAGATCCTGGGCGGATGCCCGGCTCAGCTGCACCCCATACACCTTGCCGATCTCCATCACCATCTG
>JBIIHR010000227.1:0-3479 GCA_044235655.1 Cyanobium sp.
GCGCACCTGGGTGGGGAGGGTGCTCCCGGCAAACACCTGTTTGGGCAGGGGGGACAGCTTGACCAGCGCCGGCGTCGCCACCAGGCGGTGCAGTTCCAACAGCTCGGGGTGCTTGGCTGGATCCACTACCTCTAGGCTCACATCAAAGCCTTTCTCTTCGGCCCGCAGCAGGCTCACCAGATTGCGCAGGTTGGGCGTGGCGAGGTGATGGGGGTTGGCCAGCAACAGCAATCGCAGGCTCTGGCGGCCGCTCGAAGCCCCAGCCGCCTGGCTCCCATGGGGCTCGCTTGCTGGCGACTCCACGCCCACGCTCACATTCCCAGCCTCCGCATCGATTGACTCCTGCACACCTTATGGAATTTTCAGCACCTGCCCACCGTGCTTGCTATGAATGAGGGGTCCCCAGCCGGCATCTGCCGCGCCATGACCCCTTCTTTCGAGCCGTCGGGGGCTGACCAGAGCCAACAGTTGGCCCAGATGCTGGCCTCGGCCAGAGTCTCTCCCGTCGTGGTCCCCACCTCCAGCACGGTCCCACGCAGCCGAATTCAGCTTGATAGCAGCATGCGCCGCTGGTTCTCCCGCAATCTGGGTCTGTGGAGGTCCAGGCGTTTGTATTTCTTTACCGATGGGGACGTGTTGCGGGTCGACATGATGCTGCGGGTGGAAAGCTTCAGTGAACCGATCGAAGGGGAAGCCGCTTACCGCTTCACCTGGTGGCCAGAGAAGGAGTACGACTTCTTTGAGCGCAAGCCCCGTTACGTGCGCAACGGCACCATGGAGGCCTACCTCTGCGGGCACCAGCTCCGGCGAAGCCAGGGCTACCTGTGCGGCTCTCCCACCAAAAGTCAGATCCGCCAGGTGGATGAGCACGAGCTGATCTTCGAATCCCACTACCAGGAGTGGGACATCCTCGAGCACATCCGGCTGGTGGATCAGGACCGCTACCGAGCCCGCTCGATCTACTCCTGGCGAAACGGCGATCTGGAGCTCTCCGAGATTCATCACGAGGAGCGGGTTGAGGGGGCGGGTGCGCCCCTTCTTGAGCCGTCCTGAGGGGGCTGGCCACCCAGGGGGGATGGCTCACCATGGTGGCATCCATTTCCTCTCCCATGTTCGCGAAGCGATCTGCCCTGGCCCTGGCGCTGGCTCTTGTGGGCACCTCCCTCAGCCTGCCGGGCCGGGTGGAGGCGCAGCAGCAGGCCGCTCCCGCTGGCAATCAAAGGGCTGCCACCACCGATGAGCTCAACACCTACATCGGCATGGGGGCCATCAACATGTGCGGCCTCGCCCAGGCGAAGGTGCCGTTTAAGGCTGCCGTGGACACCAATCTGAAGATGTTGGTCTCCGTTCTCTACAGCAAACACGGTTCCAAGGTTCCCGGTGCTCAGGCTCCCCTCAGCCAGGAACAATTGGTGAATGGCTCCCTGCTTCAGCTGGTGATGCGCGTGGATGGCATCTGTGGCAAGAGCCTCCCAGCCGACTGGAAAAAGGAATTTGACCCCCTTCTCGCCCAGGTGAAGCAAGCCATTCAATCTGCGGGCAAGGGCGCCCAGAAATAAGCGAGGTTCCCCTCTCTTCCCTTTGTGGTTAGGCCATACTCAGGTCCAGGACGGGGCCGACTCCGACCCGTCCTAAACCTGTGTTTTAGGCCCCATGCCCGTTGTGAGAAGGGCCGACTACCGGCCGGCCCCCTATCTGGTGCCCAGCACCCACCTGACCGTCCAGCTCTTTGCGGACCACGCGCTGGTGGCGTGCGACCTCGACCTGCACCCCAATCCTCTTGCCACGGAGAAGGAGCTGGCCAATCTGCCCCTCAAGGGGGTGGAACTGGAATTGTTGGAGCTTCATCTCGATGGCGAGAGGGTGGCTCCTGAGGCCTTTGTCCTCCACGGCGACGAACTCACCCTCCTCTCCCCGCCCCAGCGCCCCTTCCGGCTGAGCACCCTGGTGCGGATCCATCCCCACACCAACTCCAGCCTGGAGGGGCTCTATGTGAGCGATGGGATGGTCACCAGCCAGTGCGAAGCCGAAGGCTTCCGGCGCATCACCTTCCACCCCGATCGCCCCGATGTGCTCAGCCGCTATCGGGTGCGCATCGAGGCCGATCTGGCCGAGGCGCCCGTGCTGCTCTCCAACGGGAATTGCCTGGAGCAGGGGCTTCTTCCTGAGGTTGGCGGATCCGCCCGGCGTCACTTTGCCCTCTGGGACGACCCGTTTCCCAAGCCCTCCTACCTGTTTGCCCTGGTGGCAGGCCAGCTGCAGGAAGTGAACGACACCTTCACCACGGCCTCCGGCCGGCAGGTGCGTCTGCGGCTCCACGTGGAAGAGGGGGACGAGCCCTACACGGCCCATGCCATGAACAGCCTGAAACGGGCGATGGAGTGGGAGGAGAAAGTGTATGGATTGGAATACGATCTGGATCAATACAACATTGTTGCCGTGCGCCACTTCAACATGGGCGCCATGGAAAATAAGAGCCTAAATCTTTTCAATTCCAAGTTGGTTCTTGCCGATAATGAAACGGCCACGGATGGGGAGCTGGAGAGGATTGAGAGTGTGATTGCCCACGAATATTTCCATAACTGGACAGGAAATCGCATTACTTGTCGCGACTGGTTTCAGCTCTCCCTGAAAGAGGGGCTCACCGTTTTTCGAGACCAGTGCTTCAGTTCCGATCTCCACGGCCACTCCCTGGTGCGGATGGAAACGGCGGCTTTGCTGCGCAACACCCAGTTTCGGGAGGATGGAGGCCCAACGGCCCATCCCATTCAGCCGGATCACTATGAAGCGATCGACAACTTCTACACCACAACCATCTATGAAAAAGGCGCGGAGGTGATCCGGGCGCTGCACACCCTCCTCGGGGACGAGACCTTCATGGCGGGCATCCGGCTCTATGTACAGCGCCATGACGGCACCGCGGCCACCTGTGAGGACTTTGTGCAGGCCGTGGAGGATGCCGCCCATCAGAGCTGGGCGGCCCAGAAGGTGCCGCTTCGTTTTGATCTCCAGCAATTCCGCCACTGGTATCGCCAGGCAGGAACCCCCACCCTCACCATTCGGCGCCGTTGGCGCCAGAGCACTGGCACCCTGGAGGTCACCATCCGCCAGTCGACGCCCCCGACCCCAGGGCAGGCCGAGAAGGTGCCCCTGGTGATTCCTCTCGCCATGGGTCTGGTGGATCAGGCCGGCCATCCCGTGCCGGTGCGTCTGGCGGCAGACCCGCCGGGGGCGCATCCAGGGCCCGGCCTTCCCCGGTTCTGGGGAAAGGGAACTCGCCTGCTTGTGATCGATCAGGAGACGCAAACCTTTCAGCTGGAGGGTTTGCCTCGCCGGGCGGCCCCACCGGCCCTGTCAGTGCTGCGGCATTTTTCCGCGCCCGTGAAGGTGAAGCTGGGCCGACCCACCCGGGAGATGGTGCACCTGCTGGCTTCGGACAGCGATGCCTTCGCCCGCTGGGATGCGGGGCAAACCCTGTT
>JBIIHR010000229.1:0-3477 GCA_044235655.1 Cyanobium sp.
GGGAACCGATCTGCCGCAGGGCTGTGAAAATCGCCAGGGTTTCCGCATCACTGCGCACCAACCCCTGGGCCACCCGCTTCCGGTAGTCGGCCACGGCGGCGTCCACCAGCCTCTGAAACTGGTGCGCCTCCGCCTGAGGAAGCTCCACCGGGTGGGTGCGGCGGTGCTTGGGCGGTAGATCCAGGCATTGCTGCTTGGTGCGCAGCAACACCAGGGGCCGCACGAGGCGGTGCAACTCCTCCAACCGGGTGGCCCCCTGGGCGTCCCAGTGGCGCGAACCCCGCTGCTCCCGCCAGTGCCCTTGGCAATACAAGGTTTCATAGCGGCGCTGATCCGCAGCCAGGGGATGGCCGATGGCCGCCAGCAGGGGAAAGAGCTGCACCGGCCGACCATTGGTCATGGGGGTGCCGGTGAGCAACCAGGCGGCCCGCAGGCGGGGATGGCGGGCCAGCCTCAGAAACGCCTGGGTGCGCCTGGCCGAGAGGTTCTGGGCGAAATGAGCCTCATCGGCCAGCAGGACACAACCTGCAGGGGGCAACTCCCTGGGCAGGCGCGCCCAGCTGTGGAGCTCCAGGGCCAGTCCAAGGGCCAAGGCCTCCTGACGCCAGTGGGGATGCAATCCAGCCGGCGCCACCACCACCACCCGGCAATCCGCGAGACGCACCATCGCCCGAGCCGCAGCCAGGGCGGTGAGCGTTTTGCCCAGACCCATGGCATCGGCCAGCACCGCCCCTCGGCGAGCCAACAACCAACGGGCTCCAGCGCGTTGGTGGGCATACAGGGTGCGGCCGTCCTCCAGGGGATCATGGAGCGCGGCCGCGGCCACCAGCTCTCGATGGGTGGGCAAGGGGGGGAGGGGCTGATCCAGCCATTCACACCACTGCTGAAGTTCGGCCGTCTGGGGAAACCGCCCATGGAGGGCTTGTTTCAGCACAGCTGCGGCCTCCAGGGGAAACTGCCAGCAGCCCCGGGACGCCTGCCAACGGCCGGCAGGACGGAGGGTGCCAAGCTGGGCAAAGGTGACCGGATCGAAGGGCAGGACGACCTCGATCAGACCTGAAGCCCCAAGCCGCATCTCCACAGCGTTGCCCCGGCGGGTGAGCAAACAGAAAAACAGCAGTCAGCGACACATTGCCAGAGGAAACACCAGGGGCAAAATCCCGTTCAACTGAGGCATCGGCATGCTGGCCAGGGATGGTGTTTTCCTGGAAGACCTCTGCCCCAAATCCCACGCCCGTCGCTGGCGCCATTCCCTTCACCACCTCACGGGTCGTTGCTGCCTGTACTGCGGCCAGCCGTCCCAATCGATCGACCACATCCGACCCCAAAGCCTGGGTGGACTGAGCGTCACCGAAAACTGTGTGCCTGCCTGCCTGCGCTGCAACGGAAGCAAGGGAGACCACGAAGCCTTCCACTGGTATCGCCGCCAGACCTTCTACGACCCAAGACGGGCCATGGCCTTGAAAGCCTGGACAGAAGGGGATCTGCGGCTGGCCCAGCGCCTTTTGGCCTGGAGCAAGCCCAAGGAGCGCCCCGACCAGGGCCGCCCTGTGGCCGAGGAGACGTCACACCCTCACCAGACCCGACAGGCCACCTCACCCCTATGGCGATGGCAGATCGCCTCCTGATCGTGGGGCTGCTCGGGCGCCACCAACAAGGCAGCGGCCACCAGAACAGCCGCGAGAAACAAAGGGACTCCTGAGCGGGCACCCACTCGGCCCCCCATTCCACCAGAACCTCCGGCGTTCTGGCGTGCCCCCCGCCCGGAGCGCGAGGACCAGCAGCCTGCGGGAGCAGAGCCCACCTGGGGGACCAGAGAGATGGGAGCGGGCAACAGAATGGGTGGAAGCAGGGCGGCCATGGATCAGCGAAGCACTAATACAAATGTACTTACCGCATGGGATCCTGTCAACTGTGCGGCAGGGGTGGGCCGCATGTTCATCTTTGGAGGCGGGTACACGGGCCTGAGATTCGGAAGTGCCTTGAGCGCCATGGGCGTTCCCGTAACCCTCACCCACCGACAACCCTCCCCGCCCCCTGCCCTCGATCCCGAGCACTGGGTTCGCTTTGATCCCTCCACAGGAGTTCTTCCACCAGCGCAAGACCTGGAAGGGGTGAGCCATGTGCTGGTGACCATCCCGCCGGATGGAACGGGCAACGACCCCGTCCTCCCCCTCCTTCGCGCGCTCCGGTTGGCACCCAGGTGGGTGGGCCTGCTCTCCACCACGGGGGTCTATGGAGACCACGGGGGGCGGTGGATCGATGAAGGGAGCCCCCTGAACCCCGCTGAGGGACGCAGCCAGGCCCGGCTGATCTGCGAGGAGGGCTGGCGCGAGAGCTCCCTCCCCTTGCAGGTGTTCAGGCTGCCGGCCATCTATGGGCCAGGACGCAGCCCCTTCCAGGCCCTCAGGGACGGCAAAGCCCGCCTGATTCACAAGCCTGGCCAGGTGTTTTCCAGAATCCATGTGGATGACATCGTTGGCGCGCTTCTTCACTGCCTGGCCCTGCCCCCCACGGATCGACCCGCCACCCTCAACCTGGCGGATCAAGAGCCCTGTCCATCCAGTGAGACCCTCGGCTACGCCGCCCACCTGATGGGATGCAAATTGCCCCCCGTGGAGCGTTTCACGGATGTGGCCAGCACCATGAGCCCGATGGCCAGGAGTTTCTGGATGGAAAATCGGCGGGCTGACAGCCGCCTGTTGCGCGAACAGCTGGGATACCAGTTGCGCTACCCCAGCTACCGGGAGGGCTACCGGGAGGGCTGCGGGGCTGACTGGGGGCCAGACTGGGGTTCCCCCAGGGATGGCATGTTGAGATCCTGACCGATCCGACGCCAATCAATCAGCAGCCAACCTCTCTCCAGTCCCTTTCCCAGCCCCACCAGCAACAGCCCCACCAGCAGCCACCGGATCATGGGTGCCCCTTCCATAGGAACCCCTCCATCGAAACCCAAGTCCTCCCCGCTTGTCATTGCCCTGGGTGACCCTGCGGGCATTGGTCCTGAAGTGGTGTTGAAAGCACTGGCAAAGCCTGAGCTGGCCGGCAGGCCCGTGGTGATCGTGGGCTGCCGGAGATGGCTGGAGCACACCTACGAAACCCTGCAACACCTGAGCGACGCCCCCCTGGCCGATCCCGCGGACCTGATGGTGGTTGATCTGCCCCTGGAGGAACCGGTGACGGTGGGTGAGGGGTCGGCAGCCTCCGGTGCGGCGAGTTTTCATTGGCTCACCCGGGCCCAGGAGCTGGTGCGGGGGGGCACCGGGCACGCCCTGGTGACCGGGCCCATTGCCAAGGCGTCTTGGCATGCCGCCGGCCACGCCTATCCGGGCCAAACAGAACGTCTGGCGGAGCTCTGCGGCGTTGCCCAGGCCTCCATGCTCTTCACCGCCCGGCCTGCCCGGGGGCCCTGGCGGTTCAACACCCTGTTGGCCACCACCCACATCCCCCTGGCCAGGGTGCCCGCCGCCCTGAACC
>JBIIHR010000231.1:0-3456 GCA_044235655.1 Cyanobium sp.
GGCTGCTGCTGGAGGCTTCCTAAGCTCAGGGCGAATCATGACGGATATCACCCCCCTGTCCCCCCCTGCCGATTCCCCTGCTCCAGGGGCGTCCATGACCCCAGTATCTGGGGTGAACAGTTTTGATGATGAGCTGCCAGGCGAAGTGGAGATGAGCCTGGTGGAGCATCTGGAAGAGCTCCGCCGCCGCATCCTGCGGGGCCTTCTGGTGTTGGTGGTGGCCGCCGCCGGGGCCCTGCTGGTGGTGCGCCCCCTGGTGCGGCTCCTGGAGCAGCCGGCGCAAGGCATCCGTTTCCTGCAACTGGCCCCGGGGGAATTTCTCCTGGTGTCCCTCAAGGTGGCTGGGTATACGGGTTTGGTGCTGGCTCTGCCCTGGTGGTTGTTCGAAGGGTTGGCCTTCGTCCTGCCGGGGCTCACCCGGCGTGAACGCCGTCTGCTGGCCCCCGCCGTGGGAGCCTCCAGCGTGCTCTTTTTCGCCGGTCTGGCCTTTGCCTGGTGGGCCCTGGTGCCTGCGGCCCTGAGGTTCCTGGTGAGCTACGGCGCAGACGTGGTGGAGCCCCTCTGGTCGATCGAGCGTTATCTGGATTTCGTGCTCTTGCTGATGGTGGCCACCGCTCTGGCCTTCCAGCTGCCGGTGTTGCAACTGGTGCTGGGAGCCTTGGGCCTGCTGGATGCTCCCACCATGGTGCGGGCCTGGCGGTGGGTGGTGCTGATCAGTGCCCTTGCAGGGGCCGTGCTCACCCCGTCCACGGATCCGATCACGATGTTGCTTCTCTCCGGAGCTATCACGGCCTTGTATGCCCTGGGCGTGGCCCTGGTGGCCCTGAGCCAGTCGGGGGGATGGCTCACCAAAACCTCCGGTTCCCGCTGAGGCTGGACCAACTCAAAGCAGAAACTCCACGGCCCGAGGGTCCGATGGGAGGAGGGCCAGGGAGAGCGCCTTGCCCATTCTGGGGCGGTCCCGTCCTTCCTCCAACCAGTTGCGCACCTGGTTGGCCGCTCCCAACGCATTGAGGGTGGCAGCCACCTGGGCCACTCTCTCGCGATAGGCCTGCGCGCTCATGGGAAACGACTGCTGCTCCAGATGGCCCCACATCACCTGGAAATAAAGCCGACCCTGACGCTGCACCAACCGCAGGTCGTAGGAGGCCTGCCAACGGCGTTGCAGCAACCCGATCAATTCTTCTGCGCTGAGGGCGACCTCGGGCTCGGCCATGGGCTGTCGATCACAGCTGAATCATTGTGAGGCTCCTGCCTCCAGCCTGCCCACATCGAACCGTGAAGCCTTTCATCGGAGCCGGCCTTTCGCTCCCGGCATCGACCGGGTGCAGTTCATAATGTCCAGGCGATAGCCCGCCGCCTCCCCGGTCCTGCCATATGACCCAAATGCCTGCAGCGTCTTCCCCCGCTGACGTGCCCGGGATGGGTCGCCGGCAGTTCATGAATCTGCTCACCTTCGGCACGATCACGGGTGTGACCCTGGGTGCCCTTTACCCGGTTGTCCGCTACTTCATTCCCCCCAAGGCCGCTGGTTCAGGCGGTGGCACCACAGCAAAGGATGAGCTTGGGAACACGGTCACCGCAACCGGATGGCTCTCGAGCCACAAAGAGGGGGATCGCAGCCTGGTGCAAGGCCTCAAGGGGGATCCCACCTATCTGATCGTGGAGGGTCCAGAAGCCATTGGCAATTACGGGATCAATGCCATCTGCACCCACCTGGGATGCGTCGTGCCCTGGAACAGTGGAGCCAATAAGTTCATGTGCCCTTGCCATGGCAGTCAATACGACGCCACTGGAAAAGTGGTGCGTGGCCCCGCTCCCCTGTCCCTTGCCCTGGCCCATGTCGCTGTCGAAAACGACACGGTGTTCGTGAGCCAGTGGACGGAAACCGACTTCCGCACCGGAGAGTCCCCCTGGTGGGCCTGATGTCCCAGCCCCCGGTCTCATCCTCTTCCCGTTTGCCTGCTCTCGCCGTTTTTCCCATGCGTCGTCCCCTTCAGGCCCTCCTCGGCAGCCTCGTCTCCTTCACCCTTGCCCTTGCTGCCCTGATCGGCGGGGCCAGCCCCAGCTGGGCCTATCCCTTCTGGGCCCAACAGAACTACGCCACGCCCCGTGAAGCCACCGGCAAGCTTGTGTGCGCCAACTGTCACCTGGCCAAGAAAGTCACCCGGGTGGAAGTTCCCCAGGCCGTCTTCCCCGACACGGTGTTCAAGGCTGAGGTGAAAATTCCCTATGACGCCAGCGTCAAGCAGGTGGCGGCGGATGGCTCCCAGACCGGGCTGAATGTGGGTGCCGTGGTGATGTTGCCCGAAGGCTTCAAGTTGGCCCCGCCTGAGCGCTTAAGTGAGGAGCTGAAGGAAGAAACCTCTGGCATTTACTACACCCAATACAGCGAAACCCAGCCCAATATTCTGCTGGTGGGTCCTCTCCCTGGAGACCAGCACCAGACCATTGTGTTCCCGATCCTCTCCCCCGATCCGGCCGCTGACAGCTCCATCCATTTCGGCAAATATCAGTTCCACGTGGGTGGCAACAGGGGTCGGGGTCAGGTGTATCCCACGGGTGAGAAGAGCAATAACGGCGTCTTTACCGCCCCTGCCACAGGCACCATCGCCTCCATCAGCGAGGGCGAGAAGGGGGCCCAGCTGGTGGAAATCACCAAGGCCGATGGCAGCTCGGTAACGGAAACCGTTCCCGCTGGTCCCACCCTGCTCGTAAAAGTGGGAGAAGCCGTCGAGGCTGGTGCCCCCCTCACCAACGACCCCAACGTGGGTGGTTTCGGCCAGGTGGATGCGGAAGTGGTGCTCCAGAACCCCATCCGGATCTATGGGTTGCTCGCCTTCCTCGCCGCGGTGGCCCTGGCCCAGATCCTGCTGGTGCTCAAGAAGCGCCAGGTGGAGAAAGTACAGGCGGCTGAGGGGATCGTCTGACCCCCGTTTCCATGGTCCTGGCCCTTTTCACCTCACCCGGGCCCCAGCTCCAGCTGGGGCCCTTCACACTGCGTTGGTACGGACTGCTGATCGCCTCGGCGGTCGTTCTTGGGCTGCTTCTGGCCCGCCGTCTGGCCCGTCGTCGAGGCATCGATCCAATGGTGGTGAGCGACCTGCTCCCCGTACTCGTGATCGGTGCCGTTCTGGGTGCTCGGATCTACTACGTGCTCCTGGAATGGCGCCAGTACCGCGGTCAGTGGGGAGAAATGCTGGCCATCTGGCATGGGGGTATCGCCATCCATGGGGCGCTGATCGGGGGCACCCTGGCCACGGTTCTGTTCTGCCGCTGGCGCCGCCAGCGCTTCTGGCCCCTCGTGGATGTCTTGACGCCTGCCGTGGCCCTGGGTCAGGCCATCGGCCGCTGGGGCAACTTCTTCAATTCAGAAGCCTTCGGCCTCCCCACCGACCTGCCCTGGAAGCTCACCATTCCCCTCTCCCGCCGCCCCGAAGAGTTCATCAACCAAGC
>JBIIHR010000230.1:0-3456 GCA_044235655.1 Cyanobium sp.
GAGACGCTCTCTCCCAATCCCACCCAGCTGTAGGGGCTGCTGATGTAGGAGAGGATGGTGGCGGCCTGGGAGGGTTGGAGCGCTCCGGTGAGAGGAACGGCGAGGGCCAGAGCACCCAGATGGCCCAAGCTGCGACGGCGGGGTGTTTGGTGGGGATAGGCCATAACGGCGGCGGCGGAGATTGTTCCTGGTTTTTCCAGTTCTAATCGATGCTGACCATTTCGATCGTCAGCACCATTGACATTTTCATCCAGCGGGCGGGATTTGGTGGCCAGCAGCGTGACGTTCAGCCATCCCTTTGTCGCCTCCGGCGCACCACCTACACACTTACCCGGAGCCGCTCATTGTTGTGCCCCTTTGCAACGACGCCTCAGTCGACGGGCGGTATGCCAACCGGCGAGGGCGGCGGCCAAGGGAAGGGGGCCTGGCGTGCTGATGGGAGGAGTGCCGGAACGGTAGAACGGTTCGGGTTGGGGTCTGGAGCTAGGGATGGGGTCCAGTCCGTCTGCGACCGGTTCGATGGGCTCCAGACCAACGGCGACCGGATCCTTGGGCTCGGTGAGGTCTGCCGGCATCAGGCCGTTGACGACCACCGTGTCAAAAGTTATTGACCCCAGGGAGATGTCCACCGAAAAGGGTTGACTCACCTGGATGCAATAAAGTTGTGCTGGTGGGGCGAGGGCCCAGGCCTGGATGTGCAGCACTCCCTCGAAGGCTTCCTCGGCAACCTCCCAACCAAAGGAGTAACAGGGCGTTGGCAGTGATCCTGTGAGCGTCAGGACGTGACCACCGGGTTCAGGTTGCTCGCGGATCTCTATCGCATCGATCCAGAGGACGTTGGAGGTCATGTTGGCCTGGGCCCCCATCTCTGTGAAGAGAAGGGAGGAGGCCAGGCCTAGGACAAGCCGTGAAAGCCTCTGCAAGGAGATGGAAGGGCGCATGGTGAGATGAGGTTCAAAAGGTCAGGCCCAGGCCCCGTCGCCGCCCCGCAGATAGGTGCGGAGGTTGACCCCCGCCTCCATGGCGGCCGCCAGCAACTCGGCCCGCTGGAGCTCATCGAGGGCATCCCAGAAGGCGTGGAAGAGATCCAGGGAGGCCTTGCCCATCCCCACCAGGCCCAACACCGACAGCGGCAGGCTCAGCCAGGGGCATACCAGCAGCACCACCGCCAGGATCATGCTCACGGCGGCCCCGTGCTTCACCGATTCCCATACGGTGCTGGCGATCATCTGCACCTGCACGGCCCGGGTGATGTCGCCCTGACGGCGCAGGGCTTCGGTGCGCAGGGCCGAGAGCAGGGCCTGGTAGCAGGCATACACCGCCATGCCCCCCAGGGTGGACTCGGCCAGGAATTCCCCGTTGCTGAAGTGGCCCCCGTTGAAGTTCACATCCAGGGCGGCCAGGCCCGCCGCCGGGGCCATCTCGATGCCGGCCCGGGGAATGCGGAAGGGATCACGGGCGCGGCCCATGGCGCGTGCTGACACTTAGGACCTCCATGGTGGCACCGGTGGGGGCACTGGATCAATCCATCAGCAGGCGGTAGGCCGCATCAATCCGTCGAAAGGCTTCGGCGTCCCCCCCGAGATCGGGATGGTGGGTTTTGGCCAGCCGCCAGTAGGCCCGTTTGATCGCCTGGGGGCTGGCGCCGCCCTCCAGGCCCAGCAGCCGCAGGGCCTCAAGCCGGGGATCTGTCCCAGGCGTCCCTCCCGGCCGCGGGCCCCCGGAGGGGTCCGTCTGGTTCTGGCTCTGGCTCTGGTTGGCCTGGCTGTGGTTTTCCGTGCGGGTGCCCCGCCGTTGCCCCTGCCCTTGCCGCTGCTCGAGCCGCTCCACCCGCTGCCGCAGTTCCTCCACGACCCGCAGGGGCTCGTCGTTCAGCCACTCCATGGCCCGGGGCCCGTAGAGGGCAAAGGCCGCCCGCACGGCCCAGCGCCCCCGGCTGTGGGGCCCCCGTAGGGCCGCGGTCAGCTCGGTTCCCAGCCCTGGATTGTGCCGGTTGAGCTCCTCCTCCAGGCTGAGGGCCGGGTTCCACCACTGGAGCCGCAAGTCTTCCATCAGGCCCCGCAGGCCCCCCGGGGGGCCTACCCGCAGGCTGCCCCAGGCCGGATGGCGGGCCATGGCCTGGCACCAACGCTCCACTTCCTGCAGGGTGAGGACAGGAGCGGCGCCGCTGGTGACCCGGGTGGGGCCGCGGCTTCTCTGTTGCTCCAGTTGCTGACGCAGGGCCCAGATTTCCCGGCGCAGGGCCTCATTTTCAGCCAGCAGGGCCTCCACGTTGGCGGTGATCGGCCGGCTGCGGGGGGGAGACCGCCAACGGCGGGGATCAAAACCCATCCAGGCAGAACGGCCACGCCAAACCATTGTGACCGAGCTGGCAGCTGAACCCAAGGGCGGTTGGGGGGGTCATCCCAACTCCAGGCAGGCCAGGCCGTACACATCCGCCAGATTCACCGTCGGCGCTGTGCCGCGATACATCCGCAGGGTCTGGGAGAGGGGCGAGAACCCCAGCGTCTCAAGAACGGGTGCGGCCTCGGGATTCGCCCCCGGCACATCGATCAGCACGGGCCCGGAATGGCGTTGCAGCAATCCTTCCACCAGAGCCCTTGCGGCGGCAGGGTGATCGGCCACCAGGGGACCGATCCGCCAGCCTTCGCCCTCCTTCAGCAGGCAGGGGCGGATGCGGCCGAAGCCGTGGCAGGTGCCCTCCCGATCCAGCAGGGCGTGCACCGTCCCCGCCGGATGGTGGAGCCACTGGTGCAGGAAATGGGGGCGGGGCGAAGGCTCCCGTTGGGCGTCGAAGCGTTGCACCACAGGCTCCGGGATGGCCTCACCGCTCAGCAGGCACCAGGCGGGTTCCTGCACCGGTGCCGTGGAGGTCTCGCTGGGATCAGCACCTCCTGCAGATCGCTGCCAGCGGGTGGTGGGGGAGCCGGGCTGGAATCCCCAATCGCCGTAATCGGCCACCCGATCCAGGGCCGCCTCCAGGCCGATGCAGGGCACATCCTCCAGATGCTGCAGGGCATGGCGCCAGAGCGCCACGCCATAGCCCTTTCCCCGCTGGTGGGGCACCACCAGAAACATCCCGATGAAGCCGTAGGCGGGGTTGTAGCGCACGCCGGCAATGCACCCCACCGGCTTCTGATCCAGCCAGCCCACCCACAGTCCCTGCCGGTCGGTTTGGCGGTAGATGGCAACATCCCCCTCTCCAGGAGCAAAGCCCTCCTCCCTTGCCCAGGCGGTCACGGTGGGGATGTCCGCCGGGGTGAGGGGACGAATCGTGAGAGAGGAGTGCATCAGGCCATGGGTTGGGCAGAGGGTGGACTGGGCAAACTTTAAACAATCATCCCAGAGAGTTTGCGTGGTAGGGTAAAGAAAAATAGCTTGCTATTTCCCGATGGCAATTAATCAAAAAGTGTCCTCAAAGCGATCACCCATATGGACCCTAGATGGGCTTGGAAT
>JBIIHR010000232.1:0-3454 GCA_044235655.1 Cyanobium sp.
CGTTCATCGGGCTCTGCAGCGCGACCGCGCCCCCTACGAAGACTCCTGGGGGGGCACCTGGATCCGGTTGCAATCGAGCCGGCCTTCCCTCTGGCTTTACCAGCCCGATCGCCTCAGCACAAGCTGTGCCTGGTTTTTGCCCTTCCTGCAGAAAGCTGCCCTCCTGCTGGGTCTCCTCCTGGGCACCGTGGTCTTTCTGAAGACCCAGGTGGAGAGGCCCTTCCAGCAGGTGCTCCTCCACCTGCCCGATGGCTCGCCCACCCCCCTGCCCTTGCTGCCCATGAAGGGCATAGGGCCCCTGCGCGAGTTGAGCCTGCGCATCAACCGCCTCCTGGCGCGCCTCAATGCGGCGGGAGAGGAGCGCAGGCAAATGCTGCGGGGCATCGTGCATGATCTGGCCGGTCCCCAGACCCGCATCTGTCTCCAGGTCGGTCTCCTCCAGAGTGCCCTCCAACCCCAGCACCAGAAGGCTCTCCAGGCGATCCACAGCGACCTCTGCCAGTTGGCGGCCCTCAGTGAACATCTGGGGGGGTTGGCCCATGCCGATCAGCTCTCCGCTCCCGTACAGCAGCTGGCCCTCGACGACCTCTGCCAGCGGGTGGTTTCCAGCTATACGCAGCACCCCATCCGCCTGCAGATCCCCCGGCTTCTGGTGCGGCTCGATGGGGCCGGCCTGGAGAGGGCCCTGAGAAACCTCATCGACAACGCCCTCCACCATGGCCAGCCCCCGGTGACGATCCAGGCCTGGGCACGCGAGTCGACCCTGGTGCTGGAGGTGCATGACCAGGGTGAGGGACCGGACGGATGCCCCCTGGGCACCATGCCCCAGCCCCAGCCCCAACCTGGCCCAAGCCGCAGGGGCCTGGGGCTGGAGATCGTGGAGCGCTTCTGCCGGCAGCATCAGGGCCAGCTGCTCTTCATCCGCAGCAAAGAGGCGTTCGTTGCCCAGATGCATCTGCTGGCCACCCCCGGCGGGCCAGTCATGATCTGAGCCTCAGCCCTCCAGATAGGTGGTCTGGCCGAGGCTCGTTTCCAGATGCTGCATCAGCCTGCGCACATCCTCGATCGCCAGCCGGCCATCGGCGATCGCCTCCTCGCTGGCCTGCCGCAGGTGTTCCTGCAGGATCTCGGGATCGTGCTCCATGGCCTGGAGCACCTCCGCATTGGTGTCCCCCCGCACCACATGCTCCACCCGATAGCCGCCGCCATCGGTGAGGCGAATGTGCACCGCGTTGGTGCGCCCGAAGAGGTTGTGCAGGTTGCCCATCACCTCCTGGTAGGCCCCCCCCAGAAACAACCCCACCCAGTAGGGCTCCCCTTCCTTGAGGCCATGGAGCTCCAGCAGGGGCTTCTCCGCCCCAGGCCCGATGAAGCGGGCCAGCTTGCCATCGGAATCACAGGTGAGGTCGGCAAAGCGGCCCAACCGATCTGGGCGCTCGGAGAGCCGGTGGATCGGAAGCACGGGGAAGAGCTGCTGGATGGCCCAGGTGTCGGGGGCGGAGCGAAACACCGAAAGGTTGGCGTAATAGGTGCTCGCCAGGGCCGCCTGCAGGTTGCGCAGGTCGTCCGGGATCGGGGTGCCGCTGGGAATGGCCGACAGCCGACCGGCGATGGCCAGGCCGCAGGCCCAGTAGAGCGCTTCGGCCTGGCCCCGCTCCTTGAGTCCCAGGTAGCCCAGGCGAAAGGCCGAGAGCGCGTCTTCCTTGAACTTGATGGCGTCGTTCCAGGCCTCCTGCAGGGGTTCGCAACTCGCCGGATGGGAGGGATCGCACTCCTCCGCCCGGCCAATCATCGCCAGGGTGTCCCGCAGGTTTCGCACGATCAGCGGCTCGTCCCCCTCCGGTTCGCTCACGGCCGCAGGGGGCTGGCTGCAGCCCAGCACGTTGAACACCAGCACGCTGAAGTGGCTGGCGATGGCCCGCCCGCTCTCACTCACCAAGGTGGGCAGGGCGACGCCATGGGGCTCACAGCACTCCCGCACGGTGGCCACCACATCGTTTGCATAGTTCTGCAGGGAGTAGTTGGTGGAGGCGGTGGTAGCGGTGCGGCTGCCGTCGTAATCGATTCCCAGACCTCCGCCCACATCCAGATAGCCCATGGCCGCCCCGAGGCGGTTGAGTTCCACGTAAATCTGGCCGGCCTCCTGCAGTGCATCCTTGAGCACGGCGATGTCGTTGATCTGGCTGCCGATGTGGAAATGGAGCAGCCGCAGATCCGCCAGCAGATCGGCCTCGCGCAGGGCCTCCACGGTGGTGAGCAGGTCGGGAATGGAAAGACCAAACTTGGCCCCCTCCCCCACCGAGCTGCCCCAGCGCCCCACACTGCGGGCCGACAACTTCGCCCGCACCCCGATCAGGGGGGCGGCGCCAAGGGCCTGGCTGGCGGCGATGATCCGCTCCACCTCGTCGGCCTGCTCAATCACCACCACGGGCTGCCGACCCAAGCGGCGCGCCAGGATCGCGGTTTCGATGTAGCGCCGGTCCTTGTAGCCGTTGCAGATCAGCAGGGCCTCCGGATCCTCCAGCAGGGCCAGGGCAATGAGCAGTTCCGCCTTGCTGCCCGCCTCCAGGCCGAAATGCCAGCGCCGGCCCGTTTCCATCAGCTGCTCCACCACGTGGCGCTGCTGGTTGCATTTCACCGGAAACACCCCCTGGTAGCGGCCTCCGTAGCCGTACTGGGTGATGGCGCGGCCGAAGGCCGCATGGAGCCGCTCCAGCCGGTCGTCCAGGATGTCGTCAAAGCGAATCAACAGGGGGAGGGTCAGGTCGCGGCCCTGAAGCCCCTTCACCAGCTCCACCAGGTCGAGCGATCCGCCCCGCTCCCCCTTGGGCTGCACCATCACGTGCCCCCGGGCATTCACAGAGAAATAGGGATCTCCCCAGCGATCCAGGCCATAAAGCGAGGCGCTGTTGGCGGCCGTCCAGGTGTCTGCGCCGCTTGGGCCCATGGGGTGGTGGGGAGCAGGCGCGAATCTAGTCGGCGCCAGGGTCCTACATCCGGCTCAGGGTCTGAATGCCCAGCAGGTCTAG
Source organism: Cyanobium sp. (assembly GCA_044235655.1). GTDB lineage: Bacteria > Cyanobacteriota > Cyanobacteriia > PCC-6307 > Cyanobiaceae > Cyanobium. The sequence goes on from JBIIHR010000232.1 coordinate 3,030, forward strand.
CCCCAGCTTGAGGGTGTCGGCGCAGAGGCGGCAGAGGGCCAGCCTGGATCCCCGCTCCTCTCCCACGGCCTTGAGCACGGGCACCTGGTCGTAGAAGCGGTTGAAGCTCTGGCTGAGCTCAAAGAGGTAGGTGCAGAGCCGGTTGGGCAGCAGATCCTCCTCCACCTCCAGGATCACCGCATCGAAGCGCAGCAGCTCCCGCACCAGGGCCCACTCCAGCGGGTCGCTGAACACCAGGGGATCGGGCACCGCCTCGGCGGCTGCCGCTTCTCCGCCCCGGCGCACGATGCCCGCCAGGCGCACCACGGCATAGAGCAGATAGGGGGCCGTGTTGCCCTGCAACGCCAGCATGCGATCAAAGCTGAACTGGTAGTTGGTGATCCGGTTGGTGGCCAGATCGGCGTATTTCACCGCCCCCAGGCCCA
>JBIIHR010000233.1:0-3438 GCA_044235655.1 Cyanobium sp.
ACGGCCCCAGTTATCAGTTCGACTACACGGTTGCTCTCAACGGAACCGCCGTGCCTGGCACAACGTTTGACTTCTGGAGGCCAGGGAGCACTTCCTCTCTTGCCAGCCCGGACTACACAGTGCTCACTTCAGCCACAAATCCTTCGGTAACCATCAACCGTGATGAAACCAGTGGCCTGAGCCCCATCACCAACTTCACTGCAGGCACCACCACCTCCAACTTCTCTGTGGCTATTGCCACCGTTCCAGGAAATGATGGTCCACAGCAGTTGACCCAAACCCTGAGCCAGCAGGTCCCTGGCCCTCTGCCCATCCTTGGCGCCGGTGCTGCCTTCGGCTTCAGCCGCAAACTGCGCAATCGGATCAAGGCTTCCGCCTGATTCCTGTCGATCTTCGATCGCTGCTCAAAAGCCCGGGAATTCCCGGGCTTTTTTTTGCCTGTTGTCTTGCCTGCACGCAGACGGCCCCGCGGATGCGGGGGTTTCTGATTACTCCACCGTCACGCTCTTCGCCAGGTTGCGGGGTTGGTCTACATCCAGGCCGCGGTGGGCCGCGATGTGATAACTCAGCAGCTGCATCGGAATCACCGTGAGCAGGGGGCTCAACAGCTCCTCGACCTCCGGCAGGGGCAGCAGCAGATCAAACAACTCCGTATCACCACAGGCCGGAGCCACCCCAATCAACTGGGCATCGCGCGCCTTGGCCTCCTGGGCATTGGAGAGCACCTTGTCGAACACCGTGCCTGGCACCGCGATCGACACCACCGGCACCCGGGCATCCAGCAGGGCAATGGGGCCATGCTTCATCTCGCCCGCTGGATAACCCTCAGCATGGATGTAGCTGATCTCCTTGAGCTTGAGGGCCCCCTCCATGGCAATCGGATAGTTGATGCCCCGGCCGAGAAAGATCACATCCTGGGTGTCGGCAAACAGGTGGGCCAGCTCCGCACAGCGCTGATCGTGGTCGTCCACCAGCCGGCGCATCACCTCCGGCAGGCTGCGAAGCTGAGCCGCCAGGGCCGCGAGCCGCTCCTGGCCCGGCACCCCAGGCCGGCCCTGGCGGCGCTCGGCAAAGGCCAGGGCCAAGCCATAACAGGCCAGAAGCTGGCCCATGAACGTTTTCGTGGCTGCCACCCCCACCTCGATGCCTGCACCGATGTCCAGCAGGTGGGGCACCAGCCGGCCCAGGGAACTCTCGGGCCGGTTGGTGATGCCCAGCAAGCGGGGCTGGTAGGCCGGATCGGCCAACCCCTGGCGCCGCTCCTGCTCCATCACCAGGGCAGCCAGGGTGTCGGCCGTCTCCCCCGACTGGGTGACCCCGATCGTGAGGGTATGGGGCCCCAGGGGCGGGGGCGCATAGCGAAACTCGCTGGCATAAAACACGTTGGTGGGGATCCCCGCCAGCTGCTCCAGCAGATAGGCACCCACCTGGGCAGCGTGGCGGCTGGTGCCACAGGCCAGAATCTGGATCTGCTCCACCCCCGCATACACCGCCTCATCCAGGGGGAGTGCCACCAGGGCCCCTTCCGGCAGATGGCGGGCCACCCAGAGGGCCGCCGTTTCCGGCTGCTCGTGGATCTCCTTGAGCATGAAATGGCGGAAACTGCGCTTGTCCGCCACGTGCTCCGTGCCCGTGAGCAGGCTGGGGGTGCGCTGCACCCGGCCGCCGTGGCCGTCGTAGAGCTCGATGCCCAGCGGCGTCAGCAGGGCCGTTTCCCCATCCTCCAGGGGCAGGATCGTGCGGGTGAATCCCGCCAGGGCGGGGGTGTCGCTGGCGCAGAGAAACTCCCCCTCCCCCAGGCCGATCAACAGGGGCGCCTGCCGGCGGGCCACCACCAGAGCCCCCTGCGCCTTCGCCCACACCACCGCCAGGGCATAGGCCCCATGGAGCACGGGGAGCACCTCCTGCACCGCCCGCAACAACAGGGGCGCAGAAGGGTCCAGGCCCTCAGCCTCCAACTGGGCCAGACGCCGCGCCACCAGGTGGGGAATCACCTCGGTGTCGGTGTCGGAACGAAACACAACCCCCTCCGCCTGCAGCTGCTCCCGCAACAGGCGATGGTTTTCGATGATGCCGTTCTGAACCACCGCCAGCTTGCCGCTGCCATCCAGGTGGGGATGGGCGTTGCGCTCCTCCGGCTTGCCATGGGTGGCCCAGCGGGTGTGACCGATGCCACAGTGCCCCGGCGCACCTTCGGCCTCGAAGCGGGCCGTGAGATTCACCAGCTTGCCTTCGGCCTTCAGGCAGTGAAGGCCTGCCCCATCCACGGTGGCGATTCCAGCCGAATCGTAGCCCCGATACTCGAGTTGCCTCAGGCCCTCAAGCAACTGGGGCGCCGCCTCCCTCGAGCCAATCAAGGCAACGATGCCGCACATACGGTCCCCACAACCAGCATGAGCTTATGGGGGAACGGCGCTCAGCACCAGGGCAGACCGATCAGTAGGAGAGACCCATCGAGCGGCTGGTCTCGTCGCCCAGATAGACCCGGATGCTGATGAAGTCGGTGGGGCAGGCGGTTTCACAGCGCTTGCAGCCGATGCAATCCTCCGTGCGGGGTGAGGACGCAATCTGGCCCGCCTTGCAACCATCCCAGGGCACCATCTCCAGCACATCCAGGGGACAGGCGCGCACACACTGGGTGCAGCCGATGCAGGTGTCGTAGATCTTGACGGCGTGAGACATGGACCTCAGTGGCTTGAAGGGCGCAGTGGGCGTGGTGCCAAGGTAAGCAGGGCAGGCCATCCCGAGGGCCTTCCAACCTGCTGCCGTCACCCTTGTTCATACGGGAAAGGGTCGGCACCGGCGACCCCATAAGATGCTCCCTCCCACTCAGCCTCCATGTCCCAGGAAGAGATCTTCGAAAAAGTGCGCGGCATCGTCGCCGAACAACTCAGCGTGGATGCTGCAGAAGTGAAGCCCGAATCCAACTTCCAGAACGACCTCGGCGCCGATTCACTCGACACCGTCGAACTGGTGATGGCCCTGGAGGAGCATTTCGACATCGAGATCCCTGATGAGGCTGCCGAAGGCATCACCACCGTGGGTGATGCCGTGAAATACATCCAAGAGAAAACTGCCTGAGGCGCTCGATGGTGGAGGGACTCCGCCGCGTCGTCGTCACCGGCCTGGGAGCCGTCACGCCGATCGGCAATGACGTTAAGGAGTATTGGGAGGGCCTGTGTTCAGGGCGCAATGGAGTCGCCGGAATCACCCTGTTCGATCCTTCCCGTCACGCGTGCCGCTTCGCGGCCGAGGTGAAACACTTCAATCCCGCCGGCTGGCTTGAGCCCAAGGAGGCCAAGCGCTGGGATCGCTTCTGCCAGTTTGGCGTCGTGGCCGCCAAGCAGGCCATCGGCCACGCCGGGCTGGTGATCGATGGGAGCAATGCCCAACGGGTTGGCGTGTCCATCGGCTCCGGCGTGGGGGGTCTGCTGATGA
>JBIIHR010000234.1:0-3428 GCA_044235655.1 Cyanobium sp.
GCATTGAGCATTGAGCAAAAGCGCTCAAGGTTTGGTCGTCAACCTGTCGGCGGCTGTGGCCTCAGTAGCTTTGAACCTGGGAAGGGGGGATCCCGAAGCGTTTTTTGAAATCCCGGCTGAAATGGCTCAGGCGCAGATAGCCGCAGTTCAGGGCCAGCTCCTTCAGCGGCAACCGCTCCTCGGCCCGTTGCAGATGCTCCATGGCCCGCTGGAGCCGTTGCTCCCGAATCCATTCCATCGGGGTGGAATCCAGCCGTTGGCGAAACGCCTCCTGCAGGGCCCAGCGAGAGAAATGGCTGCGGGCTTCCAGATCGCTGAGGCGCAAGGGCTGGTCAAGGTTGTCGCGGATGTAATCGATCAGCTCATCGAAGTTGGTGCGTCCACGGCGCTCTCGATAGCGAAGGAGATCGACGGGCTCCTCCCTCAGAAGCCTTGGATCCAGCAACAATGCCGCTGCGCGCAAGAGCACGTCATCCCACATCAGATTTCCGATCAGGTCTGCCCCCAGGGGGAGAACGGCGTTCAGGGAGGCCAGGAGGCTCTGAATCACCCCCTCCATAGGCCCTCCCTTGAGCTCTTTTATCTCCAAGCCCTCCAGGATCGGCGTTCTGCTGGCACTGCCGGCGATGGACGCTGCGGCCTCTGCTACCCGGCTGGGTGGCAGGGTGATAGCCGCCAGGCTGTGGCGGCCAGAGGAGCGCCGGAACCCCGGCGGGAGCAGGGCGGCCTCGTTCTTTCGCAGCACGGTGGAGCCACCGGCGGTTTCCAGGGCAATACTGCCTCCATAGACCACCACTAAGTGGAAATTCGGGGTGTGTTCAACATGGATGGCGGTATCGGTTCCGCTTTGGGACATCACTCCAATCTTGCCAACATCGACAAACCCCACTTCGTGGAGAAAATGGGAATCCGGGACGAGACTTCTCACCAAACAAACAGGTGCGGACCGACTCAGAGCTGTATAAAGATCAGCTGGTTGGTGGATTTTTTCATGAACAAGATTCGGAAGAGACTTGGCAAAAATCTCATCCATAATGAATGATAATTGATGCCAAGTAATGCATGGGTGCTCCCATCCGAATCACCTTAATGTCGAGGAGCGATCACGCCACACCAATTTGCATGATCTTCTGGAACTTTGCACTTTTCGAAAATTACATTTTGCTACTGGCTTTCGTCTTAATTCCGCGGCGGATTCATGGATCTTGCCTGTCATCCGCCCCGGCCGGGGTTAGAGGCGCTTGGCCGAGGAGGGATTGATCCCGAAGCGGGCCTTGAAATCCCTGCTGAAGTGGCTGAGGTTTGCGTAGCCGCAGGCCTGGGCCACTTCCTGCACTGAGGGCCGCTGTCCGTCGCACTGGAATTTGCGCATGGCAACGGTCAGCCGCTGCTCCCGGATCCACTGCTTGGGGCTGCAGTGCAGCCGCTCCTGGAAGGCGTATTGCAGGGAGCGCCTGGAATAGTGGCTGCGGGCCTCGAGATCACTCAGGGTGAGGGGCTGGTCCAGGTTCGCCAGGATGTAGTCGATCAGGATGTCGAAATTGCGAGGCCCGCTCCCATCCCTGTGACGCAGCAGGTCGGCAGGCTCCGCCCACAGGAGTTCGGGGTACAGGAGGGTTGCTGCTGTGCGGTGGAGCACGTCATCGAGGGCCAGATGGGAGGCCACCGACCGTCCAAGGGCGAGGGAGGCATCAATGGTGCGCAACATCCAATGAACCAGTTGGGCCTGGGGCCCTGGCGCCAGGGCCAGGGAGGGCAGCTCCCCGGGCTCGCACGGTTTGGCTCCGTTGCGGGGGCCGCCCGCCATGGCTGCAGCGGCCACGGCCAGGGCCTGGGGCCGAAGGGCAATGGAGGCCAGGCTGAAATGGCTGGTTTGGGCCTGTCTCGGGCCGGGGGGCAGCAGCGCCACATCGCCGGCATTCAGGTTGAGCTGGCCTGAATCGGTCTCCAACGCCACGGAGCCTTTGTACACCACTAAGAGATGAAAACTTGGGGTGTTGACGATACTTATCTCAGAGGGTGTACCCGCTTCAGAGATTAAAAAACATTGGCCAATCTTGAGTTGACCTACCCGGTTCACGCAGAACTGTTCGGGTACCAGATTGCGGCATGAACTGACTGGAGAGTCTCCCCTCAAGGCGATCAGGATATCTGCCGGATCCGGCACTTCCTTGTGATGGAGATTTTCGAGTCCAGGGGAGACATCCGCGAACACAGCTGGAACGGAGTTGGAAAGCGCCACCTCGGTTCACCCAGAGATTAGGTGGGCAACCTATCGACGAATCGCGAAATTTGGTTGTGTTACTTCCAAGGTCTGCATTATCTAGAAAGGGATGCACTTTGTCCCTGCGTAATCATGCAAACTGTGCGTTAATCGCTTGCTCCAGGTGGGCCCAGTTGGCAGCGCAGCACGGCCAGGGCCTCATCCGGCAGTTGGAGAAATCGATCCACCCACCCCTCCCCGCTGGGCGCCACCGTGGCGATGCCCACCAGCACTCCCCGGCCCTGGCCATCGAGGGGTGTGCCCTGGGCCTGATGGCGCCGTCCGCGCACGGCCTGGGTGGCGAGTTGGGTGTCCACGATCAAATCCGGAGCCACCCGTCGGGCGGCCAGCCGCAGGGCGAAGCGGGCCAGAAAGGTCAGTTCCACCGCCCCACTCCCTGGATGCCAGCGGCCCTCGAGCTTTTCGGGATGGATGGCGATCTCCAGCCCCGGCGGCAGGGGCCACCCGAGCAGGCGGGTGGTGCGGTTGTTGAGGGGCGGAATGGTCAAGCTGGAGGGCTCAAACACAAGCGACTGCCAGCCCCCGCCCAGCCATTCCCCGGCATGGCCCACGCCCCCTCCCCCCCGGCCGTCGTAGCGGAAGCGGGGGTAGAAGGCGATCGCAAGAGCGCAGCCATCTTCCGTGGCTAACGCGAGGTTCATTTCATCACCCTAATCCCGGCCGCCTGCAGGAGAGTCCCTCCGCCTGGGCCGTGGCGAACCGGAGGCAGTAGAAAACCCACTTGAATTCGGCCCACCCCCTGAGACAGGCCATGGCCAGCGGCAGATATGGTCTCCATCCGCGGGGGGGATCTGCCCTGGGTGTGGCCCTGGCTTGCCTCCTGGCCCTGGGAGAGGCCTCCGCCTTGGCAGGGGACGGGGATGTGATGAAGCTCCTGGAGCGGCGCCAGTGCCCGGGTTGCCGGCTGCAGGATGCCGATCTGGTGTGGGCGGATCTGCGCGACGCCGACCTCACCGGCGCCAAGTTGCAGCGGGCCAACCTGAGCCAGGCCCGCCTCGATGGGGCGGTGCTGCGGGGTGCGGATCTGCGCTTCACGAGCCTGCAGGGCGCCTCCTTGCGGGGTGCGGATCTTCGGGGCGCCCAGCTGCTTGGCACCGATCTGCGCCAGAGCGACCTCAGCGGCGCCCAGCTCGATGCCGGCGCC
>JBIIHR010000235.1:0-3408 GCA_044235655.1 Cyanobium sp.
TGATCCTGCGGGTGGGGCGGTTTCTGCGCCAGTCGCCTGAGCAACTGGAGGCCATGCGCGATCAATTTCTACGCCATGCCAATGCCTCTGTGTTGCTGGGGCGCTTCGTGGCCGTGCTGCGGGTGGTGGCGGGCCCCATGGCCGGTGCCGTAGGCATGCCCTATCCCCGCTTTCTCCTCTGCAACGCCGCTGGGGCCTTGCTCTGGGCCTGCTCGATGGTGAGCCTGGCCTGGCTTGGCGGGCGCTGGATTCCCTTTTCCCAGATGGTGGGAGGGGTGATCGATTTCGGTCTGGGGGCTTTGGTGTTGCTGGGCTTGGTGGTTCTGGTGCCGAAGCTCCTCTCCCGCCTGGAGCAGCACCGCTCTGGAGCAACGCCACCGGGCAATTTCGGCTAAAAAATGATCAGGAGGCATGGCCCGTGAGTCTTCTATCGGAGGACATTGTCGAGATCGCCAACTGTCGTCATGGTCGGATGGCCTTTCTCCGCAATGACAACATCATTGGGCGTTCATTACGTTTGTATGGGGAGTGGGCAGAAGCTGAAATTGACCTGGCGAAAGTGTTTCTTCGGCCTGGAGATAGGGTTCTGGATGTGGGGGCCAATATCGGCACCCATTCCATCGCTTATGGCCTATTGGTGGGGGAGTATGGGGAGGTGATCAGTTGTGAGCCCCATCCCTACATGTTTGAACTTCTCTCGCGCAACACACGAGAGAACAGCCCCAGTCAGATCAAACTCTTGAATACGGCTGTTGGGGCTTCGTCTGGGACCTTGTGGATGGATTTGCCGGCCCAGGAGGCCACACTGAACTTCGGGAGCCTCAAAGCCAGTGAGGCGTTCCCCGCCCCTCAGCCACAGCAGGCGCTGCCCCTGGAAGCCCGAATTCAGGTGGCCCGCGATTGCCTGGACAATCTCTACCAAGGCCCGGTCCGATTGCTCAAGATTGATGTGGAAGGAAGTGAGATTCACGTTCTGGAGGGTGCGTCCCAGTTGCTCTCCATCCACAGGCCCATTGTGATGGCTGAATCCAACACAACAGCCTATTCCTGGCCCGTGATTCAATCTCTTCAATCCCACGATTACGTCATTTATCTGCACTACGCACCGTCCTTCCGCCCTGCGAATTTTCGCGGTGAACAGCGCAATATCTTTGGCCCCTGCGGGGAAGCCACGCTTGTGGCCATTCCGAAAGAGCAAGACCGGGAGGAGTCTGTTGCGGCTGCATGGAAAGCCACGCTCACCCCGATCCGCGATCTGGATGCCCTTGTGGCGGCGATGCTCCAGAAGATCCAATACCGGGAATATCTGGCCTCCGCCTATGGATTTGATCTCGCGGCTCTTTAAGCCTCAAGACCTGGGATGATCGGGGATTGATTCCCCCGCTCGGGCCTTGATGCTGCCCTCCTTGCCGATGCGGTATCTCCGCTATCTGCTGTTCCCCCTGGGCTGCTGCGCCGCGGGCCTGGCGATCGTGCTGGGGTGGCAGGGGATGGGCGCTGCCTGGATCACTCTGGTGCTGCTGGTGCTGGAGGTGTCGCTCTCTTTCGACAACGCCGTGGTGAATGCCCGGGTGCTCGAAACACTCACACCCGGCCAGCAACGCTTCTTTCTCACCTGGGGGCTCGTGATTCCGGTGTTCGGCGTGCGCTTCGCCGGTCCCCTGCTGATGGTGGCCCTGGCCGGCGGGGTCAGCGTGAAGCAAGCCCTGGATGCGGCCCTGCACAATCCTCAGGAATACAGGCGCCTGCTGGAGCTGGCTGAACCCCGCATCCTGGCCTTTGGCGGCATGTTTCTGCTGATGGTGTTTCTGCGCTACTTTTTCGATGAGGCCAAAACCCTCCACTGGTTCCGCCCCCTGGAACACCGCCTGAGTGATGCCGGCAAGGTGGAAGCCTTGGAGATTGCCCTGGCCCTGATCCTCTTGCTGGGCCTGGTGGCCTTCCTGCCCGGGGAGCGGCGGGGGGAGGTGATGGTGGCCGGTGTGCTGGGTCTGGTGCTGCAGCTGCTGAGCACCTCCCTGGCGGACGCCTTCGGCGATGAGGAGCAGGCTGGTGCCAGGCTTGCCGCGGGGGGAGGGCTCGCCAGCCTTCTCTACCTGGAATTGCTGGATGCCTCCTTCAGCCTGGATGGCACCATCGGCGCCTTCGCCATTACTTCCAATCTGGCTCTGATCATGACCGGTCTGGGTCTGGGAGCCCTCTTCATCCGCTCTCTCACCCTGCTGATCACCCGTGAAAAAGCCCTCGACCAGCTGATTTTTCTCGAGCACGGGGCTCACTACGCCATCGGCGCCCTCGGGGCCCTGATGCTGGCGGGGATCTGGCTGAAGGAACACCACCTTCACCTGCCGGAATGGGTCACCGGGTTGATCGGCCTGGTGTTTCTGGTCCTTTCTCTCATCGATTCCCTCCGGCACCGCCAGCGATTCGAGGCCGCGCCACCCGGAACCTAGGCAGTTCGCCGTTTTCCGTTCTCTGCCCCCAACGCCGTCGCCGTCAGAGCCCGAAGTGGCGGCAGATCAGCCAGGGCACCGTGACGGCCAGCATCAAGGTGAGAGGTGCCCCGTAGCGGGTCATGTCGAGAAAGCGATAGCGGCCTGGGCCAAACACCATCAGGTTGGTCTGATAGCCGATCGGGGTGAGGAAGCTCTGGCTGGCCGCAAAGAGGATGGCAAAGATGAAGGCCATGGGCGGCAGATTCAGGCCCTTGGCCAATTCGGTGGCAATGGGCATGAGCAGCACCACGGTGGTGCCATTGCTGAGGGCTTCAGTGAAGAGCTGAGCCAGCACGAACACCACCAGCAACACTCCATAGGCAGACCAACCCTGGAGCGACTGCAGGAGATCCTTCGCCAGGGCTTCGGCCAGCCCCGTTTTCTGCATCGCCACGGAAAAACAGGAGAGCGACCCCAGCAGCAGGATCACATCCCAGCGGATGGAGCGCTGCAGCTCCCCGGCCCGCAGGCAGCCGGTGGCCACCATGGTCACCACCGCCAGCAGCACCGCCGCCATCAGGGGCAGAAGCTTGAACAGGGGTAGCAGGATCACCAGGGCGCCGATGAGCAGCGCCAACCCTTTGCGGTTGGTGGTCGGTAGATCCTTTTCCAGTTCATCAAGCAACACCAGGTCGTTGTTGGCCTGCATGCCCCGGATCGCATCCACCGGCGCCTGCAGCAAGAGCACATCACCGGCCTGAAGCACCACCTTGCCCAGGCGCTCCCGCAACACCTGGTTGCCCCGCCGCACGGCCATCAGGGTGGCGTTGTAGCGCTGGCGGAAGCGCAGGTCGCGGGGGGTGGCCCCTGCCAGGGTGGAGCCATTGGGCAGCAACACCTCCACGATGCGCTGGGTGGTGATCTCCGGGCGGGAGAGTTCCTGGATGGCCTCCTCCTGCTCCTCCGCTGGAGA
>JBIIHR010000236.1:0-3404 GCA_044235655.1 Cyanobium sp.
CAGCTGGGCCAGTTGCTCCTTGCTCGCCCCATGGAGCTCCTCCCCCAGGATCCGCAGGCTTCCATCCATGCAGGAGCGCAGCCCCCCCAGCATGGTGAGCAACGTCGTTTTGCCAGAGCCGGAGGGCCCCGTGCAGATCACGATCTCTCCGGGATAGATATCGAGGCTGATGTCCTTGAGCGCATGCTTGCGGCTGTCGCCACTGCCAAACCAATGGTTTACGTGCTTGAGCGAGATCACCGGCTCCCGGCCGACGCCGCCAGACTCCGGAGAGGTGGACATCTCAGAAGACATCCGCCGGATCCAGCTGCACCAGCTTGCGGGTGGCCAATGCACCCGAGCCCACACACATCACAAAGGTCAGCAGAAGCACCTGCAGCGCACGGGTGGCGGTCATGAACACGGAGAGCTTGGTGACCGTGGCGAGCAGCCAGTAGAGCCCCATGGAGGAGAGCACGCCGGGGATGAAGCCCACGAAGGCCAGGATCGCGCTCTGTTGGATCACCACGGAGATCACGTAGCGATCTGTGTAACCCATCGCCTTGAGGGTGGCGTATTGAGGCAGGGAGTTCATCACGTCGCCGAAGAGAATCTGGTAGACGATGATGCTGCCCACCACGAAGCCGACGAGCACACCCAGAGAGAAGATGAAGCCAACCGAGGAGTTGCGCTTCCAGTAGTTGAGCTCAAGATTCGAAAGCTCAGTTCGGGTGAGCACCTTCACATCCTTGCTCATCAGGGGTTGCAGAGCACGTTGCACCGCCAGCGGATCGCTGCCCGGCTTGAGCTGGATCAAGCCCATCTCGATCTTGTTGGGATTTTTCTCCGGGAAGAGGAAATAAAAGGTGTTTTCGCCCACGATCAGGTTGGCATCGGCGGCGAAGGTGGAGCCAAGGGAGAAAGTGTCGATGATGCGGAGCTGTTTCTGATTCACCTCCACGTTCACGAGTCCTTTGCTTTTCAGTTCGTTGGCAATGGCGCCATATTGTTTTTTGGAGTTGCGATCAAACAGGGCATTGCGCAGGGGCTGGAGCCGGGAGAGCTGCCCCTCCAGTTCGGGGAAAGCGAGGGACGGTCGGCTGAGATTCACCCCATACACATAAACATCAAACGACTTGCGCGTTTCCGGGGTAATCCAGGTTGCTCGGGAGATGTGCAGGGGTGAGACCCCTTCCACCCCCTCCACCCCCAGGGCCTGATAGAGCCGGCTGCGATCAAACACCTGCAGGGAGCCCATGTTGCTGTAGCCGGCACTCACCAGGACCAGATCGGCCCGCAGGCGATCAATGGGTTTGCGCTGGCTGTTGTAGATGCTGTCGAGGAGGCCGAGCTGGAAAAACATCAGCAGATTGGAGAAGCTCACCCCTGCCAGGCCGATGGCCAGCTTCACAGGATTGTGGCTCACCTGAAGCCAGGCCAGGGGGGTGCGCTTGAACGCCTTGCGCAGGGCGGAGTTCATGGTTTGGCTGCTGGAGGTGGCGCCGCATCAAACACCACATTCACCTGCAGGTTGGAGGCATAACCCAGGCGTTTTTGTTGTTCAGGAGCGGGTTGGAGCCGAAGCTTCACCTCATAGATGCGTTGGTCCATGTTTTCCCCTGGGGTGCCAGCAAAAGTGCTTTGCTTCTGCACCTGGGGCAGCACCTTGTAGAGGGTGGCGCGGAGGCTTCCCTGGAAACCGTCGGCGGTGATGGTGGCACCCTGGCCGATCTTTAGCTTGCTCATGTCGGATTGATACACCTCCGCGGTGACGACCATGGAGCTGGTATCGGCCATTTCCAGAAGGCCGTCATCCCCCACCTTGCTGCCGGGCCAGGCAAAAATCTTGAGAATGCGGCCGTCCTGGGGGGCGCGCACCGTGGCGAAGTCGAACTCCTGCTTGGCCCGCTCCCGAGCCGCTTCCGACTGGCGCAGTTCGTTGCGGGCGGTCACCACGTCTTCCGGGCGCACCTCCTTGATTTTCTCCAGAGTCTGCTTGGCGCCTTCGATATCGGCCCTCAGGCGGGCTTCTTCGCCTGCCCGATCTTCGATGGCCTTGGCCAGTTCTGCCTGGGTGGTACCGGCCCGAGTGCGGTAGCGGTCGCGCTCGAGCTCGGAGACTCCCCCGGCGGCAAAAAGCTTGTCGAAGCGCTGGCTTTCGATCTTGGCCTCCTGGGCTTTCGCTTTGGCAGAGGCCACGGACTGATCGCCTGTCAGCTTGGCGGAGGCCAGTTGGCGCTCCAGGCTCTCAACCTGGTATTGCTGGGCGCGGATTTCCCCCTGTTTGGCACCGGCCTGCACCTGGGCCAGTTTGGCCCGGTTCACGGCCACCAGTTCGGTGGCCTCATCCAAGGAGGCCTTGAGGGAGCCGTAGCTGTTGAGAATCGCCAGGGGTTGGCCCTGTTTCACCTCAACGTTCTCCTGCACCAGCAGTTTCTCGATCCGATCGCCGCTCACGGAGCCGGACACGGAGACGCGGCGGATCTTGGTTTCCGGCTCGATGCGCCCCAGGGCCGACACCTGGCGTGGGGCCACCACAGCTGTGGATTCAGCGGGCTTGCGGGTGCAGGCTCCCAGGGCCGGCACCAACAGGGCAACAGCAAGGGAAGCGGCCAGGGGCTGGAGAACCCGCCTGCTCAGGTTGGGAACCCGTGATCGGCGCGCTTCCACATTCTCCGGCCATGCTGACCCGATGATTCTGCCCCATCCGGCAAGAACAAGCACCCTCACTCGACTCACTGGCCAGTCCCGGCTGGGGGGAGGCCCGTCTCCCGCATCAACACGGCGCGGGCGATGGCCTGCTCGGTCTGGGCGGTGAGCAGGGCGGCCTGGCTGGCCTGCAAGTCCCGTTGCACCAGAAGCACTTCCGTGAGCGGCTCCACCTGGGCGCGGTAGCGCAGCTGGGCATCGGCAAGGGCCCGCTGGCCCGCCATCACAGCCTCCCGGGCCGCTGCGATCCGAGCCGGGGAGGACTGCAATTGTTCCCACGCCTCCTGCACGGTGGTGCGGATGCGGCGCCGAGCGAGGTCGGCGTCAGCAGCAAGCACGGCGGCTTCGCGCTCAGCCAGGGCTGCGCCGTCGCGGGCCCGGCCGCCATCAAAGAGCGGTTGGCGAAGCTGCAGAAGGCCCCCCCAGTCGTAGAAGCTGCCCTGGAGGCTGCCGGGGGTGTTGACGCTGGGCAGGGTGACGGACGCCGACCCTGCCTGCACCTGGCCAGTGGACTGGAGCACCGGCACGTCGATGCGGTTGGTGTTGAAGCCTGCCCCCGCCAGCAGAGAAAGGCTGGGAAGCAGGGTGGCCCTGGCCGCCTTCGCCCGTTGCCGGCTGGCCTGCTCCTGCAGTCCCAGCGCCTCCAGCACAGGGCGTTCCGCCAGGGCCTGCTCCAGAGTGGGATCCAGGTCCAGGGGCCAAGGACGGTTGAGGCT
>JBIIHR010000014.1:0-11080 GCA_044235655.1 Cyanobium sp.
GCTCGGGAGGCCACAAGCAGGGCAACGGCCAAGAACGTCAGAGGCTGGGAACTCCATGCGACAGGGCACACACCACCAGGCTGGAGTCACCTCTTCAATGGCCAGATGGGCCCCTTCAGCAACGGTGCCCGCCAGAACGATCTCGGCTGCGGTCCGCAGGGCACGGAGATCCATCCCGGCCAGAGAGCCCGCCCGCAGGTGGATCGCCACCACCCGCTCGGCCCCCTCGCGGGCAGCCACCTCCAACACCCGCTCGCGGAGGGCCGTCATCAGGCTCAATTCATGAATGGCGAACAACGGCAACCAGCCTCAGTCTGTTCACCGCCAAGGGCTGCCTGCCAAAAGGGCCCAAGGGCGCCATCCTTGGAGTTGTGCCCAGGTGCTGATTTGGAGACCAAGGATTGGTTATGGATTCTCCACCCCGCCCTGGCGGTGGCGGTGGTCTATCCCCTGATCGGGATGGTGGCGCGGCTGGGCCTGCAAACGCGGGAGCGCCGCGTAGGCGGCGCCAAGCTTCCCCCCAGCACCGGGCGGGAGCACAGCGACCTGGGGCGCTGGCTTGCTCTGGCCGTGGTGGCCAGCGTGCTGGTAGCCCTGACGGTGGTGATCGCCACCGCAACCCCTTGGGGGCAGTTTCGCGGGGGGGCCGGCCGGGCGATCCAGCTGTTGCTCGTGCTGGCGGGCAGCGCAGCCGCCCTGGCGGCCCTCTGGTGGGCCCATGCCAAGGGGCTCCGTCTGGCCTTTTCCCTGATCACCTGGCTCGGGGTGCTCACCCTCGGCGCCCAGCCCGAAGTCTTTCGGCGCAGTGACAACCCTCTCCAGGCCGACTTCTGGAGCTCCCATTACTGGAGCGGAATGGCGGTGGTGGGGCTCATGTTGTTTTCCCTGGGCGCCAAGCCGGAGATTCTGCGGGAACCTCGGTGGCGGCGCATCCACCTGATCGCCAGCGGGCTGGCCGCCGTGCTGTTTGTGGGACAGGCCATCAGTGGCACCCGGGATTTGCTGGAGATCCCTCTCCATTGGCAGAAACCCGCCTTGGCGGGGTGCAACTGGATCACCAGGGTGTGCCCGGCGCCCTGAACGCGGGATGGACTCCAACCAACAAAGCCCGAGCGTCGAGCCCGGGCTTTGCGTGCTCAGCCATGGTGCCCTTCTCGGTGCGTGGCTGTGCGGTCGTTGGATCGTTGAAGGCAAAGATCGCTGTCGCGATCAAAGATCTTGAGTTGTGGGTCGGAGCTGCTGGCGCAGGCCACCTGGGGCCATGGGTCTAGCAGGGTTTTCCTTCCTCCGGGGCACCTGGAGCCGTTTGCTTTTCAAGGGCTTTTCAACGGTGCATGGAGTTGGCGCTATGGCTCTAGACGAGGGCTAGGCCTGGTCAGGCCAGGAAAACCAGACATCGCTTGAGAGTGTTGGAGCAGGGTCCAAACGTCAGCAGACTCCTGGAATCTGATTGGGTGGCGTGTCGTCCATGGGCGCCTCCGATCTGATGCCACCATCGTGATTCGGGAGGCCAGGAGGCACAAGCAGAGACACGAAAGTTGTGATGGCTCGTCATCTGTAGACATCACTCTTGATGAAGAAAGTTCTCAGTGATGGAAGAGGCTGGGCGCCCCAGGGCCCACCGGCATGGGGCGCTCCTGGCTGGTCAGGCCATCCACCGCCCGGCGCACATCCTCCAGGAGCTCCTCCGCCAGGTGGCGATTGAAGCCCGCACGCACCACAAAGCGGAGCACGGCGCGCTCGCTCTGGCCGGCGGGCAGGGTGTAGGCCGGCACCAACCAGCCCCGCTCCTGCAGCTTGTCGGAAAGATGGAACACGCTCCACCCCGTGAGCGCCGGATCCAGCTCCACGCAAAACACAGGCAGCTGGCCCCGGGGATGGCTCACCAGTCGCAGGGCCGGCAGGGCGGCCAGTCCATCGGCGAGGTGGCAGGCGATCGCGTCCAGGGCCGCCATCCGTTTCTCAAAGCCTCGCCGCCCGAGATGGAGGAAGTTGTAGTACTGCGCCACCACCTGGGCGCCGGGCCGGGAGAAATTGATCCCGATGGTGGGGGTGGTGCCCCCCAGATAGTTCACATCAAAGCGCAGCTCCTTGGGGAGGCACTCTTCCTTGCGCCAGAGCACCCAGCCCACACCCGGCAGCACCCCACCATATTTATGGCCGCTGGCGTTGATCGACTGCACCCGGGGCAGCCGGAAATCCCAGAGAAGCCCGGGGCTGTTGAAGGGAGCCACAAAACCACCTGAAGCGGCATCCACATGGAGGGGGATCGACAGCCCGGTTCGGTCCTCCAGCCCATCCAAGGCGGCGGCGATCGCCTCGATGGGCTCATAGCTGCCATCCACCACGCTGCCCAGCACGGTCACCACGCCGATGGTGTGCTCATCACAGAGGGCCGTCGCCTCCTCCGCGCTCAGGTGGAGCCGCCCTGGGGCGAGAGGCATGAAGCGCGGCTCCACATCGAAATAGGCGCAGAACTTGTCCCAGCACACCTGGCGGTTGGCTCCCATCACCACATTGGGCCGAGCCCACTCCAGCCCCGCCCGCTGCCGCTTCTTTCGCCAATGCCAGCGCATCACCAGCCCCGCCAGCATGCAGCCCTCGCTGGAGCCCGTGGTGGAGGCCCCCACGGAGTCCGCCGGGTTCGGGGCATGCCAGAGGTGAGCCAGGATCCGAAGGCAGCGCTGCTCCAGATCGGTGGTCTGGGGATACTCATCCTTGTCGATGAGATTCTTGTCGGCGCATTCCTCCATGAGGCGGCGTGCCTCGGGCTCCATCCAGGTGCCCACGAAGGTGGCCAGGTTGAGCCTGGCGCTGCCATCGAGGAGCAGGTGGCTGTGGATGAGCTCATAGGCCCCATCCCCTCGCATCCCGTTCTCTGGGAGGGCATCCCGGGGAAGATCGGGCGGCAGATGGTTGGAGCCAGGGGTTGGGTCGCTGGTCATCTTGGAGCGCTCACACCTTGCGGCCATTGTCCATAGGGTGGGCCCTTGCATGCGCCTGGAGGCGATGAGCAACCCACCCCTGCCCAGCTCCAAGGATCTGGCCACCTACCTCGAGACCCGAGGGGAACTGGGCAAGCCCTGGCTGTGGCATCTGTTGCGGATGAGCAAACTCCAGGAAAACAAGGACAGCTTCACTCCTGAGGACTATCTGCAGAAGGTGCAGGAAGCCCATGCCGATCTGATGCGGCTGGGAGAGTTCTGGAAAGGCCGGGAAACCGAGGTTTTTGGGGGAACCTATCAACCCCCTTCCCTGATCGAACCCCTCCCGGGCTCTGCTGAAGACCGATGATCGAGGCTTCCAGGGAGCCGCACATCTACGGCATGGCGCCCCAGATCCGCTTCACGCTTCTGGGCCTTTACATCGCCCTGGTGCTCCCCCTGCCCGTGATGGCGCCAGAAAACTGGCAACCCCTGATCTGGGCTGCCCTGGTTCTGGGATTCACCCTCGTTCTGGCGATCACCAGTGAACAGGTGATCCTTGATGGGGAAGGGCTTCGCTACACCCATCCCGCCTGGTGCCGTTGGTTACTGCGCCGCGGGTGGGAGCTCCCGTGGGGGGAAGTGGAAGGTCTCACGCCCGTGGCCACCAGCCAGGGAGGGCGAGTGTTCTACGTTCGCACCGCACCTGCCACGTCCTCTGGATCGGCTCGCGGCAACCGCGCCTATTTACTCCCCCAACGGGTGGAGAAGTTTCCCGAATTTCTCTCCACATTCACGGCCTTCAGCGGGATCGCCACCAATTCCGTGGTCCGCATCACACCTCCCTGGACCTACCAGCTCCTGGCGGTCATGAGTGGGGCCATGATTGTTGGGGAGCTGATCAGCCTGGCAAGGATCGGAGGCTAGCGATTCGAGAAATGGTTGCCCTCTAGATCAGGCGACTGCCGTTGCTCTGCTGCAGCACCGCTGCAGATTTGCTTGGGGCCGTGGTCGCTTCCTCTGGATCAGGGAGGGTGTCGAGGCTGAAGCGATAGCCCTGCTGACGCATGGTTTCGATCCCACCTCCTTCACCCAGGCCGGCCTGCTCGAGTTTTCGGCGGAGGGTGAGCACCTGGGTGTCAACGGAACGGGGACCACCGCTGAAGGGAGGCCAGGCCATGCGGAGGAGTTCCTGTCGGGTGCGAACCACCCCTGGAGGCATCAGGAGCGCGCAAAGAAGGGCGAACTCCCTGGGGCTGAGTTCCACCGGCTGGTCGCGCAGGGTGACCTGACGCAGGAGCAGATGGACTTCCAGAGGCCCCACACAGACCCGCTCCTGCAGTCCTGTGCCGCTCCTTCTGAGAAGGGTGCGACAGCGAGCCGCAAGCTCTTCCAAGCCAAAGGGTTTGCGCAGCACGTCGTCGGCGCCCGCATCCAGCAAGGTCACCACAGGCTCCGATCCGGAACGGGCCGTGAGCACCATCACGGGGCAGTGGAGCTGGGCTGCCAGCCGGAGGGCGGACGTTTCCTCCAGGAGCTCCGCACTGACAAGGAGGTGAGGAGCCTGGCCCTGACAGATCTCCAAGGCTTCACGGGCGGACCCCACTGCAGCTGCCAGGTGGCCATCCTGACGAAGCCTCTGGGCGAGAACGGTCCGCAAGGTCACGTGGGGATCGACGACCAGAACCCGCCTGGCATGGCCGCCGTAATCATTATCATTCGGCTGAGCCATAAGAGTCTAATATGAGTCTGACGAGACAAGCATCGTTACAGAATAACACCGTTTTTTGCTTCTAAGGAAGGAACACTTGTTTTGGTCAGGGTTCCAAAGGGGATCCCGATCAAAATGGCGGTTCTCCCGCCGGGATATCCCGCACAAAGCCGTTGCGCAAACGCCAGAATGGGCAAAGGGCCAGCCCTGTTCATGACCGCTCTGCAACACCCCGACGCCATCCGCCACTTCCAATCGCTCTGCGATGCCTGTCAGGAGTTGGCCCACCGCTACCACAGCCCTTCCGAACTGCGTCTCTATGCAGACGGTTATCTCCATGCCCTGAGGCGGACCGCCGTGCTCGACCATCACTCGCAACGGCGTCTGGAGGAACTCATCGACCGTTGGATTCAGGATCCTTCCGGTTTTTCAGGTCCGGATGGCCTTCCCCTCACTCTCCTGGAGAAGGAACATCGCTGATCTTGAGAAGACTTAGAAGCATCAGCCGTTCTCTGAAGTTCAAGAAGCCAGAGCCACCTCAAGCTTCTCGCGCAATTCACCGCTGTTATACATCTCGATAAGAATATCGGATCCCCCGATGAATTCCCCCTTTACATACACCTGGGGAATAGTGGGCCAATCGGAAAACTCTTTGATGCCTTGACGGATATCAGAATCGGAGAGCACATCAAAGGTTTCAAAAGGAATCCCCAAACTCTGCAGGATCTGCACCACATTGTTGGAGAAGCCACATTGGGGCATCAGCTTGTTGCCCTTCATGAACACAACAACCGGGCTGCTGGCAATCAAACCTTCAATGCGTTGCTGAAGTTGCGAATCCATGACGTGAACGGAAGATAGTGAAAGAAAGACGTGAACTAGGCGGGAGGGGCTGTCTGCACGGCCAAGGCATGAATGGCTTCGCTGGCCAATTCACTGCGCAGGGCTCCGTACACCATTTGGTGCTGCTTCACCCGGGAGAGACCGACAAACGCCTCGGAAACCACTTTCACCTGGAGATGGTCACCTCCCCCGGTGAGATCCTCCACCACCACGGAAGCATCCGGAAGAGCCTGCTGGATCGCAGAACGTACGTGGTCCGGATGAACCATGGGTAGGGGATGAACTGAGTGGAATCTAGTTGGGGTTGGCGCTGGGTGCCGTATAAGGCGTGGAGGCAAAGCCGATCTCCAGCAATTGCTGGTAAGCCTTCCGTCCCACTTCCGTCGTGGGCGTCATGGTTTTGACCACCTCAATCAGGAGAGGAACGGCCACCTCCGGTTGGTTTTGACGGCGGAAGAGGGCTGCCAGGCGCAGGTTGGACTGCACGAGAGCATCCAACACCTGCCTCCCCTTGTCATCCATTTCACGCGGGATGCGGGCATCCAGGCCCCGGAAGGCACCGCTGAGATCCCGATAAAATCCCAGCAACTGCTTGCTGGCATCCCTGGCCTGGTCGTAGTAACGCCGGGCCTCAGGCAGGTTGCCCGCGGCGGCAGCGCTATCTCCTCGCGCCAGGAGAGCCTGCACGGATCGCACATCAAAAGCGCTGACAGAGGAAGCGGCGGCGGGGCTCGAACCGGTTTGAGCCAGAACCGGTGGCAGGGTCGAGGGGACGACGACGGCCAACAGCAGGGCCTTCGAACAAACGACCCGGCGGAGGCGTTGGCAAGACAGGAGCCTCTTCACGGGTGAAAACGCAGGAATGGCGAACTTTACGGGGGAGACATCGGGCGACCGACGGCCGCTCGGGCCGCTTGCTCGGCCGACCGCATCGCCTCTGCCAGCTCGGCGGTGAAGGATTTGGCCCTCTCCCGGCCCTGGCCGGCGGGACGCAGGAGGGGCCCGAAACATAGGGCCGCCTGATCTCCTGGACGAGGGATGGGTTGGGAGTAGCCAATGCCAACGGGCACCACCGACACCGCCACACCCTGCCCCTCGGCGAGCTGGGCCAGACGGGCCAGCCCCTGATGCAGTTGGATCCCCCCATCCTCCCGTTCAATCCGGCCCTCCGGAAACACCACCACCTGCTGGCCCTTCGCAAGCAAATCGATGGCCAGGCGAAGGCTCGCCATGGTGGGTCGGCCCTGATCGACCGGAAAACAGCCCAGGCGATGCAGAAACCAACCCTGCAAGCCAGCCATTTCATCGATCGTGACCATGAAGCGGCAGTCGCGGCCCGTGACCCTTCGTCCGGCCGCATAGGGAAGCAGAAGGGCATCCCAGCGGGCCCGATGGGTCGGAGCCAACAGCACGGGACCCTGCATCGGCAAGTGCTCCCGGCCCAACACCTTCACGCCCGAGAAAAAAGCAGGCAAGGCGAGGTCTTCGGTGACCATCACCGCCAGGGGCGCCAACCAGGGGCGAATGCCGTTGCGCAGGCTTGTTTCCCTGGGGGTCAACGCGCCTGGGGGAGGGGTGGGAGACAGGGGGGAAGAGTCAGGGCAGGGTTTGGACTGGAGGGGTCCGTGATCGGATCCAGCCTGTTGCTGCCAAACCTTGGAGAGAGGGGCCAACACCTCGTCCCGGTCAGAGGAGGAACAGATCTGAAGCTAGGGGCCGCTGCGCCCCAGGGGTAGGAGCTTCGGGCAGTTGCTCCTGCGGCCGAATCGGTGCCTACGATCGCCCCTGTCAACGCAGCTCCCCAGCCAACGATCCACATGGCCAGCCTTGGGGTGAACATCGACCACGTGGCCAATGTGCGTCAGGCCAGGCGCACCGTGGAACCCGATCCGGTGACCTATGCCCTCCTGGCGGAACTGGGGGGGGCGGATGGCATCACCGTGCACCTGCGGGAGGACCGTCGCCACATCCAGGATCGGGATGTCGAGCTTCTGCGCGCCACCGTACGGAGCCGGCTGAATCTGGAAATGGCGGCCACTGTCGAGATGGAAGCCATTGCCCTGCGCCTACGACCCGACATGGTGACCCTCGTGCCGGAGCGGCGCGAGGAGGTGACCACGGAAGGGGGACTGGACGTGGTGAGCCAGGTGGGACGCCTGGGGGAAATGGTGGGGCGCCTGCAGGAGGCGGGAATCGGGGTCAGCTTGTTTGTGGATGCGGAGCAGGCCCAGCTGGATGGCTGCGTGGCCACCAATGCCCGCTGGGTGGAGCTGCACACCGGCCGCTATGCGGAAGCCCCATGGGAACGTCAGGCCGAGGAACTGCAACGCCTGACATCGGCCTGCGAGCTGGCCCGCCACCTGGGGCTCCGGGTCAATGCGGGCCACGGTCTGACCTATCAGAACGTTGAGCCGATCGCCGCCATCCCAGGGATGGAGGAACTCAACATCGGCCACACCATCGTGGCCCGGGCCCTGGCCGTGGGGTTGACCCAGGCCGTGCGCGAGATGCGAGCGTTGATCCACAATCCAAGGCAAGAGCCCCTTTTTGGCAGCCGCCAGCCATGAGCACCTATCACTTCATCGCCGCCAGCGAGGCCTTCCTCACCGAAGAAGAGCCCCTGGAGGAGGTGCTGCGCGAGCGCACCCGTCACTACAAGGAGGCCGGAAAGCCCATTGACTTCTGGCTGGTGCGGCGTCCTGCCTTCCTGGAAAGCGGCGAACTGGCCGCCAGCGCCCAAGCCGTTCCCCGGCCTGCAGCCGCCGTGGTGTCCACGGACGAAACCTTCATCACGTTCATGAAGTTGCGGCTGGAATTTGTGCTGCGCGGGCACTTTGAGGCGCCCAGCGCCTCCATTCCCGATCCCCTGGCGACTACGCCGGCCTAGAACAGCCCAAGAAACTTCTTGCGCGGCGCTCCGTCCTCCTCTGGCGGCTGGGAGGCTGGGATCCGCCCCTGTCCGCCATCCTGCTGGTAGCGGGGTTTGGCGTCCCCGATGGTGAACACCGCTTCCTTGTTCTTCCACCAGATCCAGTCCCGGATCGGAGGCGTGTCCTGCAGGTCGCGGCGGGTGAGACCCAGCCCCAGGCGCTGGGATGCATCCACCAGCACATCCAGCATCTCTTCCCCATCGCGGCAACGGGCCAGGGCCTCGTTGGTGCGCTTGGCCCCATTGAGCGCCTTCACGAGAAGGCCCACGCGCTGGACGACGGGGAGGTTGCGCAGATCTGGGGTGCTGCCGCTGGCGTCAGATTGTTGCGATTCGTTCATGGTGCCCTCCCGTTGTCCCAGCTGGCGTTCGGGGCACGGTAGCGGCAGGTGACCGCCCCTCCATCCCCGGCGAGGTGACAGGACAACCCTTCTCAGGCAAGACTGGGGGTGACGTCGACTGCTTCATGTCCTCGCCGCAAATCCCCTCGCTGGCCATGGCCCCCCGCCATTGGGTCATCGGGGATGTCCATGGCTGTGCGACGGCCCTGGAGCAACTCGTGCGCTTGCTCCCTCCGACCGACCGGCTGGTGCTGTTGGGGGATGTGATCAACCGAGGCCCAGCGATCGAGGAGGCCATGGAGCTGGCCTGGGAGTTGGTTGACAGCGGCCGGGGCATCTGGCTGATGGGCAATCACGAGAAAAAGCTGCTGGAAGCCCTCGGATCCCCAAGCGGAGATCTGTTCTCCCTCCTGGCGGGCTGTGACACCTACCGCCAACTCGGCCACGGACGCTGCCAGCAATGGATCCACCGTCTCCAGGCGCTGCCCACGGCCTTCTGGGGCCAGGGGTGGGTGGCGACCCACGCCGGTTTTGACCCTATCCGCTGGGTGCCTGATCTGGGCATACGCCTACCCTTCTGGCAGGCCTATGACGGCCGCTACGGGGACGTGATTGTGGGCCATACCCCAGCGGAGCATGTGCGTCGGCTGAATCAGATCCTGCTGATTGATACCGGTGCCTGCTACGGCGGACGGCTCACCGCTTACTGTCCGGAGTCCGGCGATCTCCTGAGCGTGGCCGGGCCGGCCGTCACGACCCTTCCTTCGGACATCAGGCCTGTGGATCACCGGTTCGCACCGGTGGTCTGAGGACTGGGCCTTGCTGACGCTTTACCGCAGCAATCGGGCTGAGGTCCTGGTCCAGCTGCTGGCGGCCCAGCTCCGGCACCCCCCACCAGGCCCCTGGGAACCCGTGCAGGTGGTGGTCAACACCTGGCCCACGAGCCGCTGGCTGGGGGAAGCGTTGGCCCTTCACCTGGGGGGGATCTCGGCCCATCTGCGGTTCCCCTTCCCCGGCAGCCACCTCCGCCGGGTGGTGAAGCTCCTGCTGGCTGATGGGGAGGGCACGGAACAGGAGGCGGAGGCGGATCCATGGCGCGCCATCCACCTGGTGTGGTCGGTGCTCGAAGAGCTTCCCTGGATCGCCTCCGAACCCGAGGGCGACCTGCTGCGGCTCTGGCTCCTGCGCCAGCCATCCCAAGGACGGGTGGATCTGCCGAACTGGCAACTGGCCCGGGCCATTGCCGATGCCTTCGACGACTACGCCCTGTACCGCCCCGAGCTCCTGAGCCAATGGGATGCCGGTCGGGATCTGGGGATGACAGGCCAGCGTCTCCCCTCCCAGCAGCTGTGGCAGCCCAAGCTCTATCGACGCCTCAGAGAACGGCTCCCTGTCCAACCGTTCGGCCTGCGGGTGAAGGAGGTGATCCACCGGCTGGGCACAGGGGAGCCCCTGGCAGCGCCCCTGAAGGACCATCTGGGGGAGCGTCTGCGGGTGTTCGGCCCGAGCAGCATGGCCCCCATCCAGGTGCAGCTGCTGCAAGCCATCGCCACCGCGCTCCCGGTGGATCTCTACCTGCTGACGCCCTGTCCAGGACTCTGGCAACGCTGTGTGGAGCGGCGGCAGGCCCTGAAGGAAGCCCTTGCCCTCCAGCAACCCCTGGCGGAGGAGTGGATGGGCAAAGCGCCCCCGTTGGAGGCCCGCTTCGGACGGCTGGGCGCCGAATTCCAACAACTTCTGGAGGGCACGGGGGAGGCCCAGCTGAGCGAGGAGCGGGAGGAATCTCTCTTTCTGCGGCCCACCCGCCTTCCCAGCCAGAGCGAAACCTCCGCGCCCAGCCTGTTGCATCAGCTGCAGGAACACCTGCTGAGTGAGGACCTCCAACCCAGGCTCCACCGGGCCCCAGGGGATCCGTCTCTCGAATTTCATGCCTGTCCAGGCCCCCTACGGCAAGTGCAGATCGTGCGGGACCGGGTGCTGCAGTTGCTGGCCGCCGACCCCACCCTGGAGCCCCGCCACATCCTGGTGATGACCCCCGCGGTGGACACCTTCGCCCCCCTGGTGGCCACCGTGTTTGCCGACCGGGAGGCCACGGGTGTGGATCTGCCCTGGCGCCTCACCGATCGCAGCCAACAACAGGAGGGGGGGGTGGGCCAGGCCGTGCTGGAGATGCTCGCCCTGGCCGGGGATCGCCTCACGGCCAGCGGCCTGGAGCGACTGCTCGAATGCGGCCCACTGCAGCGGCACTTCGGCCTGAGTGCGGAGGAGGCGGGGGCGATCACGGAGCTGCTGCAACGCTACGGCTTTCGCTGGGGTCTGGGGGCAGCAGATC
>JBIIHR010000237.1:0-3398 GCA_044235655.1 Cyanobium sp.
CCTTCCCCGCCCACGCGGGCTCCGGTCAAGGGCTGGAGAGATCCTTCGGCAGACCACTCAAGGAGAGCTGGTGGCTGGAGAGCAGAGTTCGGTCGTCCTGGGATTCCATTCCCGGAGGCCCCAGCACGGGCAGTCGGGGCGGACTGGCCGCCCAGTGGTGGCACCAGAGATCCCCCACCAGATCAGGATGGATCGACAACTGGCGCAGCTGGCACCATCCCATTTCTGCCCCCTTGGGGGGAGCACAGTGGCGGCAGCTGCGGCAGTTGGGGCGCTTGCCCATCCAGAGAGGGAGGCATTGGCCGCTCAACTTAGTCACGTTCAGTGCCATACAGAAGTGAAGAGAGCCGAATCACAGGCTTTCTTCCGAGTTGGGAAGGACAGCCGCTCCAGGCCAGCCCCTCCATAGGATCCCGCCCATTGCGCAACCCCCACCCATGGCTGACGCCACCGACCTCCGGCAGACCCCCCTCCATGCCGCAGCCATCCGCAGCGGAGGCCGGATGGTGCCCTTCGCGGGCTGGGAGATGGCCGTGCAATTCGCCGGTCTGGTGCAGGAGCACACGGCCGTGCGGCAGCACTGCGGCGTGTTCGACATCTCCCACATGGGGGTGCTCACCCTGACGGGGGAGGGGGTGAAGGAAGCGCTCCAGCAACTGGTGCCCAGCGATCTGCACCGCATCGGCCCCGGGGAAGCCTGCTACACCGTGTTGCTCAACGAGGCCGGCGGCATCCTCGACGACCTGATCATTTACGACCGGGGCAGCGGGGAAGCGGTGGTGGTGATCAACGCGGCCTGCGCGGACAACGACACCGCCTGGCTCCGCCAGCACCTGGAGCCCAGGGGCATCACCATCACCGACCGCAAGGGAGATGGAGTGCTGCTGGCCCTGCAGGGGCCGGAAGCCGCGGCCCGTCTGGAGGCCCTGGCGGGCGAAAGCCTGGCCGCCCTGCCCCGGTTCGGCCACCGGGAGCTCACGCTCCAGGGGGAGGGTCTGGCGGGAGCCCCCGTGTTCGTGGGGCGCACCGGCTACACCGGGGAGGATGGCTTCGAGCTGCTGTTGAGCCGGGCTCAGGGCCTGGCCCTCTGGAACCAGCTGCTGGCCAGCGGCGTGACCCCCTGCGGCCTGGGAGCCCGCGACACGCTCCGGCTGGAGGCGGCCATGCATCTCTATGGCAACGACATGGATGCGGCCACCACCCCGCTGGAGGCCTCCCTCGGCTGGCTGGTGCATCTGGAGATGCCTGCCCCCTTCATCGGCCGCGCCGCCCTGGAGGCGCAGACCGCCCAGGGGGTGGATCGGCGCCTGGTGGGGCTGAAACTGGCGGGTCGAGCCATCGCCCGCCACGGTTATCCCGTGCTGCACGGGGGCGCCGTGGTGGGGGAGGTGACGAGCGGCACCTGGTCGCCCACCCTGTCGGAGGCGATCGCCCTGGCCTACGTTCCAGCCGCCCTGGCCAAGCCCGGCACCGAGCTGGCCGTGGAGATCCGGGGCCAGGCCCAACCCGCCACCGTGGTGAAGCGCCCCTTCTACCGCAGGGGCTGATCCCCTCCCCCATCACCCGATCGGTACGATCCAGCCCACATGGACCCACGACTTCCTCTCACCGACCTCCCCAGCGATCCTGGAGACACGATCCAGATCTTCGGCATCCGGAGCTACGGCTACACGGGCTACTTTCCGGAAGAACAGACCCTCGGCCAATGGTTCGAGGTCGACCTGGTGCTCTGGATCGACCTCTGCCCCACGGGCGACAGCGACGATCTGCAGCAGACCCTGAACTACGCCGACGTGGTGGCACGGGTGACCCACCTGCTGGAAACCTCTCGGGTTCTCACGATTGAGCGCCTCAACACCCTGATCCTCGATGGGGTGCTCGCCTTCCCCCAGGTGCGGCAGGCCCACTCCCGGCTCGTGAAGGTGGCCGCCCCGATTCCCGGCTTTGATGGCCGCATCGCCGTCGCCATGACCCGCTCCAGGCCCGACAGCCCCTGAATCCAGCCATGGCAGCTCCCCAGACCCCACCCCAGCCAGCGGCCATCGCCCTCGGCAGCAACCTGGGCGACAGCCAGGCCACCCTGGAGGGCGCCCTGGCCGCTCTGGAGGAGGTGCCAGGGATCCGGGTGCTGGCCCGCTCCCGTTGGTATCGCTCCGCCCCCGTGGGGCCTGCCCAGCCCGACTACATCAATGGCTGTGCCCTGCTGGAGGTGGGCCTCTCCCCCGAAGCCGTGCTGGAGCAGCTGCACGCCATTGAGCACCGCTATGGCCGGGTGCGCCTGGAGCGCTGGGGGGCCCGCACCCTGGATCTGGATCTGATCCTCTACGGCGCCCTGCAGCACGAAAGCGCGAGCCTGCTGGTGCCCCATCCCCGCTTCCGCGAGCGGGCCTTCGTGCTGCTCCCCCTGGCGGAGATCGCCCCGCACTGGATCGACCCGCTCACCGGGAAAACCGTGGACGACCTGGCCAGCACCGTGGCCGATCGCCACACCGTGCAGCCCCTGGAGACGGCCCCATGACCGCCTGCTGGCTGGTGGTGAGTGATGTGGATCACACCCTGCTGGAAGAGCCGGAGCAGACGGCGGAGCTGGGCCACTGCCTGCGACAGCTTGGTGAGCGGGGCATCCCCGCCCTGCTGGCCTCCAGCAAAACCTTCGCCGAAATGGTGGATCTGCAGAACCGGGCCTCCCTCCCCCCCCAGCCCTTCCTGTTTGAAAACGGCTGCGGCCTCGGCTGGCCCTTGCAGGCCTGGCCTTCCCCCCAGCCCCCCGCCGTGGTGCAGGAGGGCTACGGCGCCCTGGTGCGGGGGGAGCCCCCGGCGGCCCTGGGGGCCCTGCTGCGGCGCCTGCGTCAGGAGGCAGACCTGCGGTTCACCCTCCTGGAGGAGCTCTCCCTGGCGGCGTTCACGGAGCTCACCGGACTGGACAAGCGACTAGCGGCCCTGGCCCTGGCCCGTCTGGCCTCCGTGCCCCTTCTCTGGCAAGACAGCCCGGAGCGGCTCATGGGGTTGCAGGAGCAGCTGGGCCGGCGGGGGCTGCGGGCTGTGCAGGGGGGAAAACTCCTCCATGTGGGGCCGCCGTTCGACAAGGGGGAGGCGCTCCGCCAGCTGGAGCCCTGGCCCGCCCTCAAGCCCTGGCCTGCCCGGTGCTTGGCCTGCGGCGATAGTGAAAACGACCGCAGCCTGTTGGAGGGCGCCGACATCGCCCTGGTGTTCCATCCCCCTGATCGGCCGCCCCTGCCCCTCCGCCCGGCACCCGCCGGTCGCCGGAGGGTGGAGCGGGCCGTGGTGGCCGGAGGCCCCAGGGCCTGGTTGGAGGCCGTGGAAACAGCCCTGGAGCCGCCTGGCCCATGAGCGACTTCTTCCAGAACGGCATCATCACCACCCTCCACGATCTGGGC
>JBIIHR010000238.1:0-3393 GCA_044235655.1 Cyanobium sp.
CTGGAGGCCGCTGGAGTGGTGACACGGGTGGGGGGGGAGCACCTGTATCCCACCATTCCCACCGCTGTGGCTGCATTTGCGCGCCGAGAGGAATCAAAGCAGGGCGTCTTCAGGGAGAATGAATCCAGCCTCACCGCCCTTGAAAGAAGCCGAGACATGGACCCAGGAGCCCCCACGACCCCCGAACCCACTCCTCCCGCGCCCGCCCCAGGTGAGGAAGGGCACCATGACTTCGACACGCAGAAACGGATCCATCAGCAGATTCGCAACGATCCGGATTACGACGACTGGGAATACGGCACGGAACCCCTCCCCCACGAAGCCTGGAACGGAGGACAGGCGGCCCCGGATCCCACCCCAGGGAAGAAGGTCTGAAGCGGCGCAGCGCCAGGGGAAACTGGGACAACCAACTGCCGGGCCCGTCCTCTGCTGGTGTCAGTCTCAAACCCGTCTCACCGGTGGTATGCCATGGCCGCCAGTCTGCTGGTGGCGTTGGCCCCTGGAGTGGCCACGCCCCTGGGGGCTGCAGAGGTGTTGGAAATCCAGCTGGACACCCTTCGGCTGCCGATCTCCCTGGCCCAGCTGGACAGCTGGAGCCGCCAAGGGGGAGATCGGGGCCGATTGCCCCAGGGCAACGAGAGCTCAGATCTCGCGATCTGGTTCAGCCTGCTGGAGGGGGAGAGCCAGGAGGATCTGCGCCAGCTGCTGAGGGCCCCCCTGCTGCGAGACCAGGGTTTTGGCCGCCAACTGCTCGACAGCTGGGCCGGCAGCCAGATGTTGGCCGAGGTGGGCCACCTGCTCACCTCGGCCACGGGTCAGAGCACCACCCCCCTGCTGCAGGTCACCTTGCGACGCCTCCTGGAGGAGCGGCGGGAAGTGTCCATGCTGGAGCTGCTCCGGGCCCTTCCGGAACCCCGTCTCCAGCTCCAGCTCGATGGTCTCCTGGAGCTTGCCCAGCAATGGCGTCTGGAGCTGAAACGCCAAGGCCAGGCCCTGCGCCAGCTGGAGACCTTGAGCCAGCTGCAGGCCCGGAGAGAGCCTGCGGACGTTGAGCCACCAGCCAGCTGGGCGCCAGAGGTGGGCGTGGAAGGAGGACCACAGCACCTGACACTGCCGGTCCCCGGGCGCCCTGACCCCCTGCCGCTGGAGATCTGGAACCCCGCTCCTGTAGCGACATCAGGATTCGGGCGTCGGCCCTGGTTGCTGATCATGCCCGGATTGGGAGGCACGGCAGAGCAAATGGGCTGGCTGGCTTCCGCTCTGGCCGCGCGGGGATGGCCCACGGTGGTGTTGCAACACCCAGGCAGCGACGCCGCGGCCATGCGGGCCACTTTGGAGGGCCTCCGTCCACCCCCGGGTGCGGAGACCCTGCCCCAACGGCTGGCTGATCTGCAGGCCGTCCTCCGTGCCGAGCAACAGGGCCAGCTGCCCCTCAGCCCACGGCGCGATGGGGTCGTGCTCATCGGCCATTCCCTTGGCGGGGTGGCGGCCCTGCTGGGGGCAGGACTTTCGCCAGAGCCGGGGCTGGAGCGTCGCTGCAAGCGGTTTGTGGATCGCCTGCCGGTCAGCAACCCCTCCCTGCTGCTGCAATGCCAGTTGGCTGGCACAGCCCTGCCGCTCACGCCCCATCCCCCCGATGGGCTCCGAGGGATGGTGGCCTACAACAGCTTCGGAAGCTTGCTCTGGCCCCAGAAGGGAGTCAGCGGGCTCTCCATTCCTGTGCTGATGGTGGGGGGGAGCCTGGATCTCGTCACCCCACCGATCGCGGAGCAATTGGCTCTCTTCCTACCGGTGGGCCATGACCGCAGCCGCCTGGTGTTGGTGGAAGGAGGAAGCCATTTCTCCCCGGTGCGCGTCAGTGCCCGGGAGCAGGCCCTCCTCCAGCTGGGAACGGAGCTGGTGGGCGCCCCACCGGAGGCAGTGCAGGCCCTGCTGCTCCAGCTGACGACGGCCTTCCTGAGGTCGGTCGAACCCCCACCGGCCCAGGGAATCCCTCCCCAGCGGCTACAGGTGAAAGGGGTGAAGGCCTACGTGATGGATGAACCAGCAGCAGCGACCTGGGAGCAGCGGCTCAGGCGCTGAGGCCTCTCAAAAGCGAATGCGGGGATCCAGCAGGGCCACCAGCACATCCACGGCCACGCTGATCAACACCACCAAGGCCGCGACCACCACCACAATGGCCTGCACCACCGGATAATCCCGCTGGGCGATGGCTTCCTGCAGGCGAAAGGCGATGCCTGGCCAGGAGAAGGTGACCTCGATCAGCAGGGCTCCGCCAATGAGGGAGGCCACGGTGATGCCCGCAATGGTGAGAACGGGCAACAGGGCATTGGGGAGGGCATGGTGCAGCACCACCCGTCGCTCACTCAGGCCCCGGCTCCGGGCCGCCTCCACATAGTCGGAAGCGAGGGCCCGCCGGAGGTTGAGGCGCAGGGCATTGGTGAAGATGCCACTGAGGAGCAGGCCCAAGGTGGAGGCTGGCAGCACCAGATGGCGCAAGGTGCCCATCAGCTGGGGCCCATTGCCGGCCCGCAGGCTGTCGAAGAGGTAAAACCCAGAACCACTGGGGGGAAGAAGGGTGGGAGGAAAGCGCCCTCCCACCGGCAGCCAACCGAGGGCAACAGCAAACACGAGCTGCATCACCATCGCGGCCCAGAAGGGGGGCAGGGCATAGGTGCCGATCCCGAAGAGGCGCCCCGCCAGATCCACCTTCCCCTCGGGACGGGCAATGCCACTGAACCCCACGGCCAAGCCCAACAGAGCTGCCAGCAGGAGGGCCACCAGCCCCAGCTCGAGGCTGGCGGGGAGGCTCCGGCCGATGATGGTGGTGACGGGCTCCTGGCTGCTCAGGGAGGTGCCCAGGTCTGCGCGGAGAAGCTGGGACAGAAAGGTGCCGTATTGGACCAGCAGAGGTTGGTCCAGACCCAGCTGCTGTCGGAGGGCAGACCGGGCCGCCTCGGGGGCCCGGCTGCCGAGAAGGGCATCGATCGGATCGCCCGGGGCCACCCGCAGCAACAGGAACACGAGAGTGGCGATCAGCCAGAGCATCACGGGCACCAGGGCCAGGCGGGCCGCCACATAGCTCAGAAGGGCACGGCGGCGGCTCATGGCTGGCCTCCTTCGGCCCGCAGGGCGCTCAGCACAACCCGACCCGAGCCATCAAAACGCGGGGTGCTCACCCTGGGCTGGGCCCAGGCCACGGGGGTCACCACCCACAGGGGCAGGTAGGGCACTCCAACGGCGGCCCGGCGTTGCACCCGCTGCAGGAGGGCCAACCGCTCCGGACCCGCCACCTCGCTGCTGCGCAGCAGCTCGCCCTCCAGACCGGGGGCCGTCCAGAAGCTGCCGCTGAGCACGCTGCCCCCCTCCAGGCAACGGCTGCCTTCGGCCTTG
>JBIIHR010000239.1:0-3390 GCA_044235655.1 Cyanobium sp.
GTCCCACCCGCTGCTGCACCGGCTGTTCCGGATCAGCCGCGCCCACGCCTACCTGTCCTATCCCTTTGTGCTGAGTTGGAGCTTGCTGGAGGCCATGGCCTGCGGGGCGGTGGTGGTGGGGTCGGCTACCCCACCGGTGGAAGAGGTGATCCGCGACGGCGACAACGGCTATCTGGTGGAGTTCTTCGACCGCAACGCCTGGCTCGACCGGCTGGAGCAGGTGCTGGCCGATCCGGAGGGCCAGCGGCCCATCGCCGCCCGCGCTCGCCAGAGCGTGGTGGACCGGTATGACCTGCGATCCGTTTGCCTGCCCCAGCAGCTGGCCCTGGTGGACAAGGTGGCCGCGATCAGATGCTGACCTCCAGCTGGTCCTTCATCCGATCGAGGGTGAGCTGCATCTGCTCAAACATCTTCTCCGGCGTGAGGCCGAACTGGCTGAGCTGGGTGCGCAGCTGCTCCACGGTGACCTTTGCCTGAAAGTCTTCCGAGAGCTCGAAGCGCTTCATGAACACCCGGTAGCGATCCATGATGTCTTCCATCTGGTCGATGTAAAGCTTTTTGCCCTCTCGATCAAACTTGCCGTAGCCACTGCCGAGCTGCATCAGCTGCTGGTAATCGGCAAACAGGCGCTTGGCCTCGTCTTGGATGATTTCAGAATCAAAGAAGGCCATGGCGAGGACAGGGCATCGCTGAACAGTTCACCTAATTCTGGGGAGTGTTGTCGAAGTGGGGGAGTGCGGATCCACGCATCCATTCCGTAGCCGTTTGGACTGCATCCAGCTCCAGCCCTCTCCAGCGTGGGGATTCTCCCGCGGAACGCCATGGATCTCACGTCGCAACTGCCCCAGATGCGTCGCAATCACCAGCGGGTGCTGGATCTGTTTGCGGAGGATCGGGTGGTGCTCGGCTTGGGGTGCAGGGCCCTGCTCTCCTCCCTCGCCAGCCAGCTCCTCCCGGAGCAGATCGTTGGGGCGGCCACCACCGAGCGCAGCATCCTGCAGGTGATGGAGCGGGAAACACCCGACGTGGTGGTCCTGAGCGAGCCCCTGGAGGAGGGCTCTGGTGTCGCGTTGGTGACCACCCTGAAGGAGCGCTGGCCACACCTGCGCATCCTGCTGCTGGTGATGGGAGACCCCCGCTCCGAGCGTCTGCACAACTGTGTGAAGGCCCTCCGGCAGGGGGTGTCCGTGGTGTCGGACCGGTTCATTGGCAGCGGCACCGTGATGGCCGCTGTCCAGTCCCTGAGCGTGGGGGCCCGCTTTCTCGATTCCGCGATCGCCACAACGGCCGACACCCTGCCCCGGCTGAGCGAACGGGAGAAGGATGTGATGCGCTGGCAGCTTGCGGGTCTGAGCAACGGGGAGATTGCCGCCCAGCTTCAGATCTCCCCGGAAACGGTGAAGACGCACCTCTCGAACGTGTTCCAGAAGCTGGACGTGCGCAACCGGCAGCAGGCCGCCCTGATGGTGTTGCAGTTGGGACTGCTGGGCACCTGAGAGCCAGGAGACCCTCTGGCCGCCCCAGGGATCCTGCCGCTACCTTCAGAGCCGTTCTGCGCACGGCACGGCCACCATGGCCCGAAGGCACTGGTTGGACCCCCTGGCCCGTCGGCTGCTGATCGCCACCGGCCAGATTCCTGGGCCGATGGAACGGGCCGCCCGCCAGGCCGCCCAGGACGCCTCCGCTCAGGCCGCGGCTGTGGAGAGCGACTTGCAGGCCCTCAAGTGTGCCCAGAGAGCCGGGTTGGTGGATGTGAACCGGGCCACTGCCAGCGATTGGCGCCAACTGCCCGGCTGCACGGCCGAGCAGGCCGATCTGCTGGTGCGGCTTCAGGCCGGCGGGGTGCAGCTGAGCGGCCCGGACGACCTGCAGCGCCTGCTTCAGCTCGATGGCCCCACCCTGGAGCAATGGCTGCCCTTGCTCCAGTTCCATTGGTATGGACAACCGACCTCGATCCCCCTGAGGCCGGTGGCGATCAACCGGGCCGGCGCTGCCGAGCTCAAGGCCAGGCTGGCTCTCTCCCCGGAGCGGCTCCAACGGCTGCAGCAGGAACGGGCACGGGCCCCCTTCCGCGACCTGGCCGACGTGCTGCAGCGGCTCCAGCTCCCCCCCACCTTGATCGAAACCTGGATCGGCCGGGTGACCTTCGACCCGCCTGATCCAGAACCCTCCGATCCCCCTGGCTCTTTCCCAAAGGAGGGTCCTTCCCTTCCCCCCACCCGCTCCCGGTCGTCCCCCCGTGCCAAGGGGCTGAGCAGGCCATGAGGCCCCCGGCCCAGCCCCGCCAGGGCGACCTGTTCGGCAGCGTGCCGTCCTCTCCGGACCCGCTTCCGGGGGCCATCCCCCTGGAGCGGCAACAGCTGCTGGATTGGCAACAGCGGCTCGGGGCCTTTCAGCAGCCCCTCTGGACCGATGGCGGGGGTAGCGAGCTGGAGCAGGCCAGCCTCTTCAGCGGTGGGGAGGAGCCCGAGCTCCGCCGAAGCGAGCCGAGCCAGGATCCTCAGGCGGTGGCTCGCTCTCTCCAGCCGCTCTCCCTGCCGGCGGAGACGCTCTCCTTCTGGCGCTGGCCCCAGGCTCCCCATGCGGGGGCCGCGCTCTATCTGGTGCTGGATCGGCCCGCCCATCTCCCCCACCCTCTGCTGCTGTACGTGGGGGAAACGGCCCGGGCCGATCGGCGCTGGAAAGGCGCCCACGACTGCAAGAGCTACCTGGCGGCCTATCGGGAGGCCCTGGCCAAAGCCGACCTCACCTCCTTGCTGAGCATCCGCTTCTGGTGCGAGGCCCCTCAGGCCACCGCTGAACGCAGGGCCCTGGAACAGGCCCTGATTCAGCGGTGGAAACCCCCTTTCAACAAGGAAACCCGCAGCCGCTGGTGTACGCCCTTCACGGCGGAGCTCGACTGACTCCGTTGGAGACTCCTGGCTACGATCTGTAGCCACCGCCCAGGGTCATGGATTTCCGCTGCCTGCCGCTTTCGCCCGCGTCGGAAGGGGGTGGCCCCGCCCACCCGCTGGAGGGCTGGTCGGGGGATGGGCTGGTGGTGGGGATCTTCCAGGGGGAGGAGCACCCGGCCCGAACCCTGGTGAAGAGCCTGCTTGGAGACGGCTGGGAGGAGGCACTGGAGCGGCGTCGCTTTCGCGGCAAACCAGGGGAGTGCGTGAGCTTTGATCGGCCGGGAGCCGAGCCCAGCACGGTTGTCCTGGTGGGCCTGGGCGAGCCGGCCCGCCTGGATGGGGTCGTCCTGCGCAGTGCGACGGCCGGGGCCGTGCGCGCGGCAGCTCGCCAGGGCTGCAAGCGGTTGGGCCTGCTCCTGCCGGTGGAGGGGCTGGCTCCCCAGGCGGCTGCGGAAGCCATGGCTGAAGCGGCACGGCTGGGTCTGTACAGCGACCA
>JBIIHR010000240.1:0-3383 GCA_044235655.1 Cyanobium sp.
TTCGCCCTGGGGATCGTGGTGGTGTACCTGGTGCTCTCCGCCCAGTACGGCAGCTACATCGATCCTCTGATCATCCTGATGACCGTGCCCCTGGCCATGCTCGGTGCCCTGGTGTTCCTGGTGCTGCTGGGCCAGGTGAACAATGTCTATGCCCAGGTGGGTCTGGTGACACTGATCGGCCTGGCGGCCAAGAACGGCATCCTGATCGTGGACCTGGCGAACCAGCGGATGGAAAACGGCCTCTCGGCCATCGAGGCCGCCAAGGGTGCCGCGGCCTCTCGTCTGCGGCCCATCCTGATGACGGCCCTAGCAGCCCTGGCAGGCTTCTTCCCCCTGGTGATCGCCACAGGCGCCGGTGCCCTGTCCCAGCGCTCGCTGGGGGCGGTGATCTTCGGCGGGCTGCTGGTGGCCACCGGGCTGAGCCTTTTCGTGGTGCCGGCGATGTATGTGGTGATGAAGAATCTCGAAGCGGCCTGGTTCCCCGACAGCCAGCAGAGCGAGCCTGTCGGACCCGAAGCCGTTACCAAAGGAGACGGCGCCGGATAGGGCCCAAGACAACCTTTCTCACCAGCCATGCCCCTGCCCGTTCCCCCCAACTACACCCCGAAGCGCCAGTTGCGGGTCGACAAACGCCGCGTTGCCCTGGCCGGCGTGCTGTTCAGCGGGATGACCGCCCTGCTGCTGGGGCTGGCCCAGAGGGTGGCCCGCACCCCAGGGGAGCCCCTGCCGGCCTGGCCCCTGCACTACATCCTCGCCGTGATCGGGGTGGCAGGCTTCTGTGGCGCCTGGAACGAAGCCATGGCCCAGATCTCCTTCACCCGCAGGGGCACCCCAGGGGCACCCCTCTGGCGCTTCCGCCGCTGAGGCCTGAGGCCTTTAGCCAAGCCTCAGCGCCCAGCCCGCTGGCGGCGGCGCAGCTGGCGCGCCCAGCCAAAGCCCATCACGGCACCCGCGACGGGGAGGGGTCCGGGAACGGGGTCGAGCCTGGGTTCCGCCTCAAATTTTCCAGCCAACTCCGAGTCTCCCCCCAGGGTGTCCGGAGGGAGGAAATCGAACGGAGCGACGGAATAAAACTCCAGGTAAGTGGCGGGCTGCAGGAAACTCGCAAAGAAGTAATTGGCGAAGGTTCCATCGGCGAAGCTCACCCCAAATCCGTGGGTGGTGAGCTGCCCATCATCGTCCTCCATACGTATCAGGTTGTCGGAGGTGAAACAGCTGACGACGTCCAGACAGTTGCCAGGGACAGGAGAGCCAGTGGGAATGAAGCCGTCAATGGCCACCATGTTGCGTTCTCCGGTCACCCCGAGGATGGTGTAGAAGCCTTGGCTATCGGGGACGTCGGTGGTGATCAACTCGCCAAAAGCTTCTATCTCCGGATCTCCATCTGTTTCAAAGCTCCAGTCCCACACCAGGGCAGAAGCTGGCTGGGGAAGGGCCGCAAGAGCGGCGACAAAGAATGCACCACAAGAAACGGAAGCCGCCTTGCGAGCGAACCTCCCAAGAGGGAATGAACGCATCATGAAGTAAAGCTATTTACAAGCTGGACGTTATCGGCCGTGTCAAGAGGTCAATGGGCAGCTTGGATGCTCAGGTGATCACCGTCGGCCGCTCCATCCCCGTGCGCGCCTTGATCTCCGCGAGATCGTCGATCGAACGGATCAGATCAGCCAGGGCCACCTGGGGATCCTGGGCCAGGGCGCCGCTGGGCGCCACATAACTCTCCAGATACACCCGCAGGGTGGCGCCCTGAGTGCCCGTACCCGAGAGGCGCAGCACCACTCGACTGCCGTCATCAAGCAGCAGCCGCAGGCCCTGGCCCTGGGTGATCGAGCCATCCACAGGGTCGGTGTAGGCGAAATCATCGGCGGTGGCGATGGCGCGACCGGCAAAGCGTTCCCCCACCAGCGACGGCAGCATGCCCTTGACCCGCCCGTAGAGCCCATGAGCCGCCTCGCTCTCGATCGCCTCGTAGTCGTGCCGTGAGTAGTAGTGGCGGCCATAACGGCGCCAGTGGTCGGCCATCACCTCCGCCACGGAACAACCGCGCACGGCCAGGATCTGCAGCCAGAACAGCACCGCCCAGAGGCCATCTTTTTCGCGGATGTGGTTGCTGCCGGTGCCGAAGCTCTCCTCCCCGCAGAGGGTGATCCGGCCCGCGTCCAGCAGGTTGCCGAAAAACTTCCAGCCCGTGGGCGTCTCAAAGCAGGGCAGCCCCAGGGCCTTGGCCACCACATCGGCGGCGGCACTGGTGGGCATGGAGCGGGCTACCCCCGCCAGCCCCTGGGCATAGCCCGGAGCCAGGGTGGCGTTGGCGGTGAGCACGGCCAGGCTGTCGCTGGGATTCACGAAGCATTGGCGGCCAAGGATCATGTTGCGATCCCCATCGCCATCACAGGCCGCCCCGAAGTCGTAGGCCTCCCCCTCCAAAAGCAAGGCCGCCAGATCATGGGCGTAGGTGAGGTTGGGATCGGGATGGCCGCCGCCGAAGTCCTCCAGCGGCACCCCGTTGCGCACGGTGCCCGACGGCGCGCCCAGCAGCTGCTCGAAGATGCTGGTGGCATAGGGGCCCGTGACGGCATGCATGGCATCGAAGGCGACGCGGAAATCGCCCTTGAGCAGGGCAGCGAGGCGATCGAAATCGAAGAGCTTCTGCATCAGGGCGGCGTAGTCGCTCACCCCATCGATCACCTCCACCGCCATGGCGCCCATTTGGAGGCGGGCCGGCTGATCCAGGGGCAGGGGGTCGGCTTGCAGAGTGCGGTAGCTGTCCAGGGCCAGGGTGGCCTCAAAGATGGCATCCGTGATGGATTCGGGCGCCGGGCCGCCATTGGCCCCGTTGATCTTCACACCGAAATCCCCCTCGGGTCCACCAGGGTTGTGGCTGGCCGAAAGGATGATGCCCCCCACCGCCTGGTGGATGCGAATCAGATGGGAAGCCGCCGGGGTGGAGAGGATGCCGCCCGTGGTGGTGATCAGCCGGGCCACCCCATGGGCGGCGGCCATGCGGGCGATGGTCTGGATCGCAGCCAGGTTGCCGTAGCGGCCGTCGCCACCCACCACCAGAGTTCCCCCCTGCACGCCGGGAACCACCCGCAGGGAGGCTTCCACGAAGCTTTCCAGATAGTGGGGGGTCTGAAACTGGCGACTGCTCTTGCGCAAACCCGAAGTGCCGGGCTTCTGGTCGGTGAACGGCTGGGCCAGGGCCACGGTGATGACGGTGGCGGCGGGGCTGGTGGTCATCGCGGGGCCGGGGCGCTGCGGGCAGGAGCAAATTAGCTCTGGGCCTTCCTCAGCCAGGTGTCGCAGAGGACTGGAGACCGGAGCCGGCCCTGGACCAGCAAACTGCCGCGAAGGGGAACCTTCGGTACTTTGAAAGAGTTCCC
>JBIIHR010000241.1:0-3381 GCA_044235655.1 Cyanobium sp.
CTCTACTGAGCCCGCTGGGCGAACTCGCCAAGCACCACCAGGTTCCAGGCCCGGGTCCAGCGCAGCTGATCGGCTTCGAAGGCCTGCCATTGGCGGCGAACCCAGAGGGGATCCAGCCAGCCGCTGGCCTGCAGCCGCTCGATGCGGCCCTGGCAGAGCTCCCGCAGGGGGCCCAGCATCCAGGGGCGCATGGGGAGGGTGAAGCCCTGCTTGGGGCGGTTGAGGTAGCTGGGGGGGAAGAGATCGAGGCAGGCCTCCCGCAGCAGGCCCTTGGCGGGCCCGTGAAAGCGCTCGGGCAGGCGCAGGGCCAGTTCCACCAGGCGGTGGTCGAGGAAGGGAACGCGCAGCTCCAGGCTCGAGGCCATGCTGAACACATCGCTGTCGCGCAGGAGCATGGGCTCGCAGTAGCCGGAGAGTTCGGCCCAGCCGATCTGGCCGTGGCCCTGCAGGGGGGGCAGGGGGGGAGGCTCGGGCCAGCGGAGGGGGGTGGCGCCGGCGGCGGCCAGATCCCCATCGCCGAAATAGCGGCGCTGGGCCACCGCCACGGTCCAGCGATCCCAGGCCGGCAGGCCCTGGAGCTTGGGCCGGAGCCGGGAGCCTGAGCGCTGCAGGAGCTGGCGGCGGAGGGGGCCGGGCAGCCAGCGCAGCTGGCGGAGCCTGGGGGCGGCGTGGAAGGAGGGATAGCCGCCGAAGGTTTCATCGGCCCCAAGACCGCTCAGGGCCACCTTGATGCCCTGCTCGGCCACGGCCCGGCTCACCAGATAGGTGTTGATGCCATCGGCGGTGGGACCATCCATGGCGGAGAGGCCAGCGGCGATCCAGGCCAGGGCCTGGTCGTCGCTGAGGCGCAGTTCGTGGTGGTCGCTGCCGCAATGGCGGGCCATCTCGGCGGCCAGGGCGCTCTCATCTTCCGGGGCGCCCTCGAAGGCCACGGTGAAGCTGGCGATGCGGCCGGGCTGGAAGCGGCAGGCCAGGGCCGTGAGGATGCCGGAATCGAGGCCGGAGGAGAGGAAGCAGGCCACGGGCACATCCGCCAGCAGGTGCTCCTGCACCACCTGCTCCAGCAGGGTGCGCACCTGAGCACGGGCCTCCGCAGCCGAGGCGATCGGCAGGGGGC
The DNA here is from genome assembly GCA_044235655.1 of Cyanobium sp. GTDB lineage: Bacteria > Cyanobacteriota > Cyanobacteriia > PCC-6307 > Cyanobiaceae > Cyanobium. The sequence goes on from JBIIHR010000241.1 coordinate 1,118, forward strand.
TCCAGGCGGAGGGGGCAGGGGAGGGCCAGTAGCGGCGGGGTTCGGGGGGGCGATCGGGCTGGAGCCGCAGCACCAGGCCCGGCGGCAGGCTCTCGGGGCCCGGGCCTGCAAAAGGCAGGGCGATCGCCATGGGGGTGCTGAGGTGCCCCCAGGCGAGCACCTGGCTCACCTGGGGGGCCGTGAGCGGGGAAGGATCCAGGGCCCGGCGCTCGGAAGCAAAGCGCAGGCCCCCTTCCACCTCCTGGAGATAGAGGGGCTTGATGCCCAGCCGATCGCGGGCCAGCAGGAGCTCCTGGCGCTCGTGGTGGTAGGCGGCGAACGCAAACATGCCGCAGAGGCCCTCCAGGAAGGCGGCCCCGTGCTGGGCCAGGCCCTCCACGAGGGTTTCGCTGTCGCTGTGGCCGCGCCAGGCCTGAAAAGCCAGCCCTGACCGGGCCTGGAGGTGGTTGTAGATCTCCCCGTTGAACACCAGGGTGAGGCGGCCGCAGTGGCTGGTGATCGGCTGGGCGCCGGCCTCCGTGAGATCGAGGATGGCCAGGCGGGTGTGGCCGAGCCAGCAGTGGCCATCCGGGCTGTGCCAGGTGCCTTCCGCATCCGGGCCCCGGTGGCGCAGGCTATGGAGGGGTTGGGGCCAGGCCGGCTGGTGCCAGCGCACCTCCCCGATCAGACCGCACATGGGCCCGGTCCATGGAGCCGTTGGTGCCAGGCCCAGGCGTGGGCCAGGATCACCTCAAGTTCGGGGTAGCGGGGCTGCCAGCCCAGCTCCTGCTGGGCTTTTTCAGCGGCGGCGAGCAGCACGGGCGGATCCCCCTGGCGGCGGGGGGCCATCCGGGTGGGCACGGGGCGACCCGTCACCGCCTCGGCGGCCTGGATCACCTCCCGCACGGAATAGCCCTTGCCGTTGCCGAGGTTGTAGACAGCCGGGGTGGTGGCGGCGTCGGGTCCGGCCTCCCGCAGGCGCTGGGCTTCGCCGAGCACCCCGTTGAGGCCCAGGAGGTGGGCATCAGCCAGGTCGGCCACGTGGATGTAGTCGCGGATGCAGGTGCCATCGGGGGTGGGGTAGTCGTCCCCGAAGATCTGCAGGCAGGGGATGCGGCCCGTGAGGGCATCGAGGGCCAGGGGGATGAGGTGGGTTTCAGGGTTGTGGTTTTCGCCGAGATCGCCCTCGGGATCGGCGCCGGCGGCATTGAAGTAGCGGAAGATCACGCTCGGCAGCCCATAGGCGGCGCCGAAATCGGTGAGCAGCTGCTCCACCATGCGCTTGCTCTGGCCGTAGGGGTTGATGGGGTGCTGGGGGGTGGTTTCGAGGATGGGCACCTGTTCGGGCACGCCATAGGTGGCGCAGGTGCTGGAGAACACGATCGGCACGGCCATGCCCCGCCGGCGTCCCTCGGCCACGAGGGCCTCCAGGAGGGTGAGGGTGTCGCCCAGGTTGTTGCGGTAATACTTGGCGGGATCCGTCACGCTCTCGCCCACATAGGCGTAAGCGGCGAAGTGGAGCACGGCCTCGATGGGCTCCCGGTTGGCGCAGGCGGGGTGGGTGCCCTGCAGGAGGCGATCGAGGAGGTCGCGGTCGCCCACCTGGCCCTCCACGAGGGGCACCTGGAGGGCGTCCTCGGCGATGGCGCGATGGCCATAGACGAGGTTGTCGAGCACCACCACGGCCCGACCGGCCCGCTGGAGGGCGCGCACGGCATGGCTGCCGATGTAGCCCGCGCCCCCGGTCACCAGGATCGTCATCCCTGAACATTCACCCACGTGGGTTCAGCGAAGCATGGGAAGCGAACCCAGGAGGGAGCGGCTGTGGCGAAAAACGGGGTGGGAAGGCGCGGCTGGGGCCCTTCAGACGCCGTAGAACTCCCGATACCAGGCCACGAAGCGGGCCACGCCCTCGTGCACGGGGGTGTTGGGGCGGAAACCGGTCCAGGCTTCCAGGGCGGTGGTGTCGGCGGCGGTGGCGGGCACATCGCCGGGCTGCATGGGCAGGAAGCGCTTCTGGGCCGTGATGCCGAGGGCGGCTTCGAGGGCCTCGATGTAGGCCATCAGGGGGGTGGGGTTGGAGTTGCCGATGTTGAACACCCGATGCGGCGCCCAGCTGGTGGCCGGATCGGGAGCGGCGGGATCGAAGGCGGGATCGGGGGCGGCGGGGTGGTCGAGCACCCGCACCAGGCTTTCGATGATGTCGTCGATATAGGTGAAATCGCGCACCATGCGCCCTTCGTTGAACACGTCGATGGGCTCCCCGGCGAGCATGGCCCGGGTGA
>JBIIHR010000242.1:0-3374 GCA_044235655.1 Cyanobium sp.
CGCCATTGGGCGGGCCGGGAGGGGCGGCGCCGTTGCTGGTGGCGCGGAGATTCTCCGCATCGCTCCCGATCACGAGCACCGTGACGGCCTCGGTGGGTTGTGGGGCCAATTTGTCAGCAGTGATCTCGTCCCGGAGATGGGCGGAGCGGTCGGGTTTGGGCCAGATCACGCCCAACAGGCTGGCGCCGACGATGGCGCCAACCAGCCCCAGGGCAGTCAGCCCTATCCCAGGCCAGGACAGCTGGCGGCTGGGCAGCTTCCGGAGCACGTCAGAGGGATCTGGGGTGGGGATGGGAGAGCGACGTTTCCGGCGTTCGGCCATGGGTGCCCGATCTGGCAGGACTGGTGCCACTCTGGCTGAGCGACTCCACACCTGCTTCCCCCAAGGGAGGCGCCAGCCGATAGGTTGAGTGCGGCCCGCCCTTGCCGCGCCTTTGACTGCTGTTGAGCCGCCCTCCCAGCCCCTGATCCCCCCCTCCGCGCGGGGGCACCTGCGGGCCCGCCCCATGGCCGTGGGCAGCCCCCGGCCCGCCCGCGATCTCTGCAGTGAGTGCGGCCTGTGCGACACCCGCTGGGTGGCCTACGTGGGCCAGGCCTGTGCCTTCCTGGATCAGCACTTTGACGCCATGGAGCAGCAGAGCCATGGTCGCAGCAGGGATCTGGAGGATGAGGATGAGCTCTACTTCGGGGTGCATGAGCGCATGCTCACGGCCCGCCTCACCCAGCCGATCGACGGGGCCCAGTGGACAGGAATCGTCAGTCGGATTGCGGTGCGGGCCCTTGAAACGGACCTGGTGGATGCGGTGTTGTGCGTTCAGCAGAGTGCGGACGACCGGTTCACCCCCGTGCCGATCCTGGCCCGAACCCCTGAAGAGGTCTTGGCCGCCCGGGTCAACAAACCCACCCTCTCCCCGAACCTGAAGGTATTGGAGAAGCTCCCTGGCAGCGGGATCCAGCGGCTTCTGGCCATTGGGGTGGGGTGCCAGGTGCAGGCCCTGCGCACCGTGGAAGCCACTCTCCCCCTGGAGGCGCTCTACGTGTTGGGCTTGCCCTGCGTGGACAACGTCAGCCGGGAGGGCCTCCAGACCTTCCTCAACAGTGCCAGCCGTTCCCCCGAGACGGTGGTGCACTATGAATTCATGCAGGATTTCCGGATTCATTTTCGCCATGCGGATGGGGCCGTGGAGACCGTGCCCTTCTTCGGTCTGGACACTCCCGCCCTCAAGGATGTCTTCGCCCCAAGCTGTCTGAGTTGTTTTGATTACACCAATGCCGGTGCAGATCTGGTGGTGGGGTACATGGGAGCCACTTTCGGCCGGCAGTGGATCACTGTGCGCAATCCCAAGGGAGCGCGCCTGTTGTCCCTTGTGGAGGCCGAGCTGGATGTGGGCCCGGTCACGAGCCGGGGTGATCGCAGACAGGCGGTGCAGCAAGGGATTGAGGCTTACGACAGGGCGTTGAAGTTGCCTCTCTGGTTGGCGGAGGTGGTGGGCTGGTTCGTGCAACGCTTCGGCCCCCAGGGGCTTGAGTACGGAAGGTTCTCGATCGACTCCCATTTCACCCGCAATGCCCTCTGGCTTCGGCGTCAGCACGGTGACAAGGTCGAGCGACACATTCCTGCGTTCGCGAAGCGCATCATCGGGCGCTACCGCCTGCCCTCCTCGTGAGTGATTCCCTCGAGGCTTCCGGACAGTCCATGGCATCCACGGCCCGGGCGGTAGGGGTGCTGCTCCACCCCACCTCCCTTCCAGGAACCCCCGCCTGCGGCACCCTGGGAGCCCAGGCCCGGGAATGGATCGATCTCCTCGCCCTCGCTGGCGTGAAGGTTTGGCAGGTTCTTCCCCTGGCTCCCCCCGATGGGCTGGGGTCGCCATACAGCTCTCCCAGCGGCTCAGCCCTCAACCCCTGGTTGCTGGATGGGGAGGATCTGGTGGCCTGTGGAGCCTTGCAGCCTGCTGATCTGAAGGCCCTGCCGGGGGGAGGCACGGAGCGGATGGTGCCGGAGGTGGCCGCTGCCCGAGCCCTGGCCCTGGGGCAAGCCCTGGCGCAGCGCTGGCCCGAACAGACGGCGGAGGAGCACCGGGCGTTTCGCCTCTGGTCCTACCGCCAGCGTTTCTGGCTCAAGGATCATGGTCTGTTCATGGCCCTGCGTCGCCGCCACGGGCTCCGGCCCTGGTGGGAATGGTCGCCCGAGCTGGTGCGCCGCTCCCGCCGCGCCTTGGCCGCTGCGGCAACCCAGGAGCGGCAGGCCCTTCTGGAGGAAGCTCTGCTGCAATGGCATCTGCAACGGCAGTGGCAGCGGCTGCAGGAGCAGGCTCGCCGGGTGGGGGTCACCCTGTTCGGCGATCTGCCCTTTTATGTGGCCCACGACAGCGCCGATGTCTGGAGCCGCCAAGGCCTCTTCTCCCTGGATCGGCAGGGCAGGTTGCTGGAGCAGAGCGGGGTGCCCCCCGATTACTTTTCCACGACCGGCCAGCTCTGGGGAACACCGGTCTACCGCTGGTGGCTCCACCGCCTCACCGGCTTCCGCTGGTGGATGCATCGGTTGGAACGTCAGCTGGATCTGTTCGATCTCCTCCGGCTCGATCACTTCCGGGCCCTGGAGGCTTACTGGAGTGTGCCGGGCCAGGCGACGACCGCTGAGGATGGCACCTGGTGTCCCTCGCCAGGGGCCGCCCTGCTGGGACTCCTTCAGCGGCGTTGTCAACGCTACGGCCGTCTTACCGCCGAGGGAAGGCTTCCGATCATTGCGGAAGATCTGGGGGTGATCACCCCGGAGGTGGAACAGCTTCGGGATGCCTTCCAGATGCCAGGCATGAAGATCCTCCAGTTTGCCTTTGATGGGCAGGCCACCAACCCCTACCTCCCGGCCAACTATCAGGGCAACCACTGGGTGGTTTACACCGGCACCCACGACAACGCCACCACCTTGGGCTGGTGGCGCGGTCTGGATGATGGGGGGCGGAGCCAGGTCGCCACCCTGGTGGGCGCCCACGTGCACGCTCCAGGCTGGCAACTTCTGGAGGTGGCCTTGAATTCCTCCGCAGAGCTTGTGGTGGTGCCCCTCCAGGATCTCCTGGAGTTAGGGGATGAGGCGCGCTTCAACACCCCGGGCACCACAGAGGGCAACTGGAGCTGGCGCCTCGACCGGAGCGTGGCGGATCTGCAGGGTCCCTTGAAGGGGTTGGGGGAGATGGCTCACCGCCACCAACGGGGTTAGGGCGTCTTGGGAGGGGTAGTGGGTGGGGGCGGTTTCGGGGCAGGAGGCAGGGGCACCAGGTAGGTGGCCGTGGTTTTGACTCCCGTCCTGGGCGGCTCCGAGGGGCCCGGGCTCTTCTCCCGGAGCATTTGCCCCCTCCAACGGACTGCCGCTG
>JBIIHR010000243.1:0-3372 GCA_044235655.1 Cyanobium sp.
AGCTACTTCAATCCCTTCCTTGGTCGTCCGGCGGACAGTATTGCACCTCTCACGGCGGTCCACACGGAAGAGATCACCAAGACCTCCCGGTTGGTCTCCAACCTCACGGGGATGGCCGTCCAACCCAACAAGGCCATCGTGGGGGCCAATGCCTTCGCCCACGAATCGGGCATCCATCAAGACGGGGTGCTCAAAAACCGGCTCACCTACGAGATCATCGACGCCCGCACCGTCGGGCTGGCCGACAATCGCATCTCCCTGGGCAAGCTCTCCGGACGCAGCGCGTTTCGGGCCCGACTGGAGGAGCTGGGCTATCAGCTGGAACGGGATGATCTGGATGAAGCCTTCACCCGCTTCAAGGAGCTGGCCGATCGCAAGAGGGAAGTGAGCGATCGGGATCTGGAAGCCATCGTCAGTGAACAGGTGCAGCTGCAGGATGAGGCCTGCTTCCAGCTCAAGCGCGTGCAGGTGAGTTGCGGCACTGGGCTCTTGCCGACGGCCACCGTCACCCTGGAAACCCACGAGGGTGGAGAGCGGAGCCAGGCGGCCATCGGCACCGGGCCGGTGGATGCGGTCTGCCAGGCCCTCAATCAACTTGCCCAGGTGCCTAATGAACTGGTCGAGTTCTCCGTCAAGAGTGTGACCGAAGGCATTGATGCCATGGGGGATGTCACCATCCGGCTGCGCCGCAATGGGGTGCTCTATTCCGGTCATGCTGCCGACACGGACATCGTGGTGGCAGCAGCGCAGGCCTTCGTGAATGCCCTCAACCGCCTGATGGCCGGCGAGCAGCGCGCTCCCCTTCACCCCCAGAAAACGCCCCTGCCCATGGCAGAGCTGCCCCGGCTATGAGCCCCCCCGGTTCCCCCCGAGGTTCCCTCAGCGCCGCTCTGCAGATGGCGTTGTTGCTTTCTCTGGCCCTGCTCACCCTCCTTCCCCTGCTCTGGCTGGTGAGCACATCATTGAAGGGCCCCAGTGAAGATATTTTCACCAGCCCCCCCGGACTGTTGCCCGCCCAGCCCAGCCTGGAGGCCTATGGCCGGTTGTTTCGGGATAATCCCATGGGCACCTACCTGCTCAACAGCACGGTGGTGAGCGGATTGGCGGTGGTGGCCAACCTGCTCTTTTCTTCGCTGGCGGCCTACCCCCTCGCCCGCCTTGCGTTTCGGGGACGGGGAGTTGTGCTGGCGGTGGTGGTGGCCACGGTGCTGATTCCCTTTCAGGTGGTGATGATTCCCCTCTACGTGTTGATGGTGAAGATTGGCTTGCGCAACTCCCTGATGGCCCTCGTGCTGCCCCAGGCCACCACAGCCTTCGGAATCTTTCTCCTGCGTCAGAGCTTTCTTGCCGTACCGAAGGAGTTGGAGGAGGCTGCGCGGATGGATGGCTGCAGCCCGATCGGCGAGTGGTGGAATGTCCTGATTCCCGCCGCCCGCCCAGATCTCATCACGCTGGGGATGCTCACTTTCATTGGCACCTGGAGCGATTTTCTTTGGCCCTTGATCATTCTCGATGAGCCAAAAAGTTACACGTTGCCGCTTGGATTGCAACAATTGGCCTCCAGTTTCTCTTTGGATTGGAGGTTGGTTGCGGCTGGTTCGGTGATCTCGATTCTCCCTGTCCTCATCTTGTTTATTCTTCTTCAGAAAACCATTCTTCCCACGTCAACTGCTGATGCTGTGAAAGGTTGATTCTGAAGGCTGGATGATCAGGGCCGCGGTGGTGCTTGAAGGGCCGCAGGAGCACCGTCGGGGTTAGAAGAGCCCATCGTTTCCAATTCCTTCTCGCGGAGGGCAGACTCCAGCGTTTGAAGCCGTTTCATGATCATGGCTTGTTGGGCAGACAATGCCGGGGAGTCGCCCAGCATTCGCGTTTGATCGAGAGCATCCATTCGCTCATACAGCCGGGCAATCCTGCGGTTCGCATCCTGCAATTGGGACAGTTGGTTGAAAAACATCACCAGCAGGGCTGTGGTGAGGCCCAGCTGCAACCACTGAAGCCAGCGGAATCGATCGCCTCCAGGAGGCCTCAGCGGGAGGTCGTTTTCATCCACGGGGACGTAACTATCGAGCGGGTTCCGCATGACTCTCTATTCACTTACTCCATATCGTGACGCACTCTGGCCCGCTTGATGGCATCGGTTTGGGAGGCCTCATGGACCGGCCTCCTCGCACCGGCGTCCCAGCTGGGGGGAGGCAGAGTCCAGGGACCGATGTGGAAAGGTGCCGATGGCCCCATGGAACCCTGGAATGGCCGGGGTCTCAGCACTCGGGGTGGCCTTCGCCGTGGCGCTGGCCGCGATCTTCGGGGCCTGGATCCGCTTTGCCGCCACCCAGCTGGGCCCTTCGCACTGGCGCCAGCACCCCTGGGCCACCTGGTGCGTGAACATGGTGGCTTGCTTCCTCATGGGCCTGCTTGCCAGCCAGGGATCCCACCGCACCAGCCCTTCTCCGGGCAGCCTGGAGCTGGTTGCGGCGGTGGGTTTTCTGGGCAGCCTGAGCACCTTCTCCACCCTGATGGCCGACCTGCTGACCACCTGGCAACGGTGCTCCAGGCGCCGGTCCCTGTCCCTCGGGGCGGCCTCCCTCCTGGGAGGACTCCTGGCCTGCCAGCTGGGCCTGGTCCTGGCGAGGCATCAACCATGAAAGGGTGGGGCAGGGCCTTGTTTTGGGTGGCTCTGGGAGCCTTCCCAGGCGCCCTGCTGCGCTGGGTTCTGCCCAGCACCTTGGCGGCCAACACCCTGGGCTGTTTTGTTTTCGGTGCCGCCGGTCTGTTGGATTCCCCTTCCAACCGCCGCCGATGGCTGGTGGGAGTTGGCTTTGCCAGCTCCCTCACCACCTTCAGCACCTGGATTCTGGAGCTGGTCCGGCATCTGGAAGCGGGTCAATGGGAAGCCGTGCTGGTGCAGATCCTCCGCGATGGCCTCTTAGGCCTGGGAGCTCTTCAGATTGGGTCCACCCTCCATGGCAGGCTGCATCACCGCCTGTCTCCCTTGTCTGAATGGCGGCCTGGGTTCAGGCGCTGAAGCCCTTTCCGGAGGGGAGGGGATAGGCAATGCGCCGATGGCGCATGCGGCGCCAAACCCGCACAAAGGCACGGATGATGAGCTCCAGTTCCGCCCTGCTGATGCCGCTTGCCGCAAGCTGGCCATCCTCCTGTCTGGCTTCCACGATGCGCCGGACGGTCTGGGTGGCTTCGGCTTCGCTGGTGTCGGGGGGCAAGGCCCTTAGGGCCGCTTCACAACCATCGGCCAACATCAGGATGCCTGTCTCCCGGCAACGGGGAATGGGTCCGCGATAGCGGAAATCCTTTTCCGATACGGAGGGTTGCCGTTGGCGGGCTTGATGCAAGAAATAACCCATCTTCAGGGTG
>JBIIHR010000244.1:0-3360 GCA_044235655.1 Cyanobium sp.
GAAGAGGACGTGGCCATGTGCGAGGCGATCGGCGACCACGGCCTGGCGATCTTTCAACAGCTGGCCGCCGCCAGGCCGGCGGAGCGCCAGGGGGAACCCTTCCGGGTGCTGACCCACTGCAATGCGGGCTGGCTGGCCACGGTCGACTGGGGCACGGCCCTGGCGCCGATCTACAAGGCCCACCGGGCCGGCCTGCCGATCCACGTCTGGGTGGATGAAACCCGCCCCCGCAACCAGGGGGCCAGCCTCACCGCCTATGAGCTGGGGCAGGAGGGGGTGCCCCACACCGTGATCGTCGACAACGCCGGGGGCCACCTGATGCAGCACGGGCAGGTGGATGCGGTGATCGTGGGCAGCGATCGCACCACCCGCTGCGGGGATGTGTGCAACAAGATCGGCACCTACCTCAAGGCCCTGGCCGCCCACGACAACGGCGTGCCCTTCTACGTGGCCCTTCCCGTGTCCACCATCGACTGGACCCTGGCCGATGGGGTGGCGGAGATCCCGATTGAAGCCCGCAGTGCGGCCGAGGTGACCCACATCCAGGGGCGCGATGCCGACGGCGCCCTGCGCACGGTGCAACTCAGCCCCGATGGCAGCCCTGGGTTCAATCCCGGCTTCGATGTCACCCCGGCCCGGCTGGTGAAGGGGCTGATCACGGAGCGGGGGGTGGCAGCCGCCAGCGAAGCGGGACTGGCCAGCCTGTATCCGCACGAACACTCCCCGAACTGACCCGCTCCTGTGGCAGGGGCTGGGATCGCATCCGTGGGAAAAACTGGGCGCGTCAGCTGGATTCGGGCTGCACGAGGTCTGCGAGCTGGTGGTCTGCAAAGCCCACCACGGCCCGTGCCACCTCCAGGGCCAGGGCCCCATCCCGTTCGTCGAACAGATCCACCGGAGCCTCATCGCCATCCGGGTAGCGGCTGGCAGTGATCATTCGCTGCAGCGGCTTCAGCGGCAGTTGGTGCAGCGGATCTGTGGCGATACCAAGGGACTCCAGAGCGCGGAGCAATCGCTCGATCGAGTGGGTCCGCTCCGGCTCCTGATCAAGGGCCAGCAGCAAGGCCTTGAGTGCCTTTTCGGCAGCCTGGGAGCAGTGATAGCAGGCCTGAGCATGAAATCCACCCTGGCTGGCATAGGCCGCCATGGCGAGATCGCTGTGGGCCTGTCGCAGCCAGGCGTGCAGGCGGCCCGTCATGGCCTTTGAAGCGGCTGAAGCCGGATGGCATCGCGGCAGATGCCCCGCCACCAGGGATCACGGCCACGCTGGCACTCCAGCCAGCGGCCCTGGCTGAGACCGATCACGTCATCAGCCAAACCTGCTCCCAGAAGAGCCTCGGCCAGCTGGTCCGCGGCGCCCTGATCCGGCGCCACCGCCAACAGATCCACATCCGAGCGGGCATCCCAGTCGCCACGGGCAAGGGAGCCGAACAGCCACACTTCTGAGCCCGCCTGTCCGACCAAGAGGGGCTCGATGCGGCTGCATAAGGTTTTGATCCGTTGGCCGCGCAGCCGCTTGCGGATCTCCTGAACGCTCGCCATGGCCTTCCCCCGCCTCGCATCACCAGGCTAAAGAAGCTTGAATTTGAGTGTCAATGCGACAGCTTCCGCCAGCGAAGCGGGCCTGGCCAGGCTGTATCCGCACGAACACTCCCCGAACTGACCCGCTCCTGTGGCAGGGGCTGGGATCGCGGCCATTGTAAAAACTCTGATCGAAAGATCCATGGGCGATCCCTTGCTGGAAGTCCCTGGTCGGCGCCACGGACGGTTTGAGCTGGTGCTCCATGGCAGCAGACTCTGCCTTGAAGGCCTCTGCGAGGAACCCGGCCAGGAGCCCTGGAAATGCAGCGCCTGGCTCCAGCCCTTTGATGCCCCCGTGGAAGTGGCCCATCACCTGCTGCTGCGGCCCAGCTGTTGCCTGCCTTAAGTGCCGAGGCAGCGAGGAAAGGTAGGCGCTGAGCCGTCCTCCAGGTTCGGCCTTCCGCCCTGGGCGGACGGCTCACCGCAAGACCCTTTCGGTGCCATGATTCACAGGTCGGTCTTCGGGCCGACTAGGTGGTCCACACCAGTGTTTCGGACAGCGGTTCGATTCCGCTCAGCTCCATTCCCCCGCTCCCGGTTCCGCCGGAAGCACCTCGGGGCTGCAATGGTTTCGACGGGGCGCCAGGAGGATGACTGAAGCCTGCTCGGTAAGAGCAAAACCGTAACAGCGAACAACATCGTTCGTTTCTCCCGTCAAGCCGCCCCTGTGGCTGCCTGACACTCTTAACGGAGACGGGGTGAAGTCAGCCTTGTCACCCAAATGACTCATGGGCCCTGGAAGGGGCCCTTTCACCCGGCTTCCACGACCAGGGCCTGCCCGATGCCCAAGTAGGCCTCAATGAATAGGAGGCTTTTGTTTGACGCGCCTCCGCAAACGACGACTCCAGCCAAACGCGGCGCCGCAGCCCAGCAATGGCAGGGGGCCTGGCGTTTGCACGGCACCAACATCGCGCAGACCGTTGGCGGTGCGTGGGTTGCCGAAAACGTCGGTGCTGATCACACTGTTATCAATCGGATTGGTGAGTTGGTTAATGGAATCCGCATCGGGGATCACTCCAACGAGCGGGCCGGAAGCGGTGGGACTGGCACCAGCGGGGAGGTCGTAATAGGTGAGAAATGGAGGATTGCTGTTGGGGTCGAGGGCATAGGCGACCCCTGCCGTGAGCAGATTGGGCTGCTGAAAGAGGAGCTTTAGGCTGGCAGCATCCTGATTGTTGACTGGCTGGACATAGGAGAACTGATCAGCAGTAAGAATGCCGGCAGCTGGGGCGCCGGTTTGAATGTCATACATATCTGAGTAGGGATACTGGATTCCGGCCAAACTTTCATTCAGGACAGAAACGGCACTCGACTGAAGATGTATCTCTCCGCTGTAGAACGCCTGCAACGGCGCACCATTGCATGGATAGTAATTAGGACAAAATTGGGAATTTGGTATATTTACATTCAATGCATCAAATTGAAGCGTGGAAGCGATGAGATTGGCCACGCCACCTGCCCATGCCTGAATCCGAGCAGTGGCCGCATCTCCTGCCGGCTTCAAAACACTGTTCACAACATTAAGAAATCCTCTCTTAAGAACGCCCTGCTCAATCAGATCAGAAACAGAAAGCCCCTGACCCAAAATTAGGGAAGAAACGATATTGGCCGTTCCCCCTGCCCAGCTCACCGCCCCGTTTGTTGATGAAGTAAAATAAAGATCAAGTGTACTCTTATAAAGATTTAGCTTGGCATTACTGCCATAGATTGCTGGAATCGTCCAGAAGAATTCCGTTCCCAATGAAAGCTGTCCAAAAGGATTGAGCTTGTGCATGGTCA
>JBIIHR010000245.1:0-3351 GCA_044235655.1 Cyanobium sp.
CTGTTCGATTCCACCATTCATGAAATAGGTGACATGGGGATATTTTTCGGTTTCGGCCGTGCGGAACTGGCGCAATCCATGTTCGGACACCACCTGGCCGAGCAGACCATCCAGAGATTCCGGGGGAAAAGCCACAGAAACGGGGAGGCCCTGCTCGTATTGGGTGAAGGTGACGAGATGAAGGGGGTCGATGCGTTCACGAGGAAACCCTTCAAAGTCGGCACAGGCCAGGGCGCGAATCAGCTGACGAACCCGATCGGGCCGGAAGTTGAAACACACCAGGCCATCGCCTGGCTCCAGCAACGTGGGCTGAAACCGCACGGGTTCTAGGAATTCATCGCTGATGTTCTGGGCATAGGCTTCTGCCAGGACCTCCTGCGGGGACTGGGTGCTCAGGGAGCTGGGCTCCGTCAGCAGGCGGTAGGCCTTCTCTGTGCGCTCCCAGCGGTGATCTCGATCCATGGCCCAATAACGGCCACAAAGGGTGGTGATTTCACCAACCCCAGCGTCCTTGATCAGGTCCGTCATCCGCTCCAGATACTCCGGACCGCTGGTGGGCGGTGTGTCGCGACCATCGGTGATCACGTGGATGCAAACCTTGTGCAAGCCCCGTTCAGCAGCCCAGCGAAGGAGGCCGCCGAGATGCTCCAGGTGACTGTGCACCCCACCATTGGAGCAGAGGCCAAGAAGGTGGAGCGTCCGATCGTTGGCGATCAGGGTGTCAGCCAGGGCGTTGAGGGCCGCGTTGCGAGCCAGGCTTCCGTCGCGAACGGCCTGGGAGATCCGAACCAGTTCCTGCCGGATGATCCGCCCCGAACCGATGGTGAGATGCCCCACTTCTGAATTTCCCATCTGGTCATCGGGCAGACCAACGGCACTACCACTGGCCGCAATGAGTGTGTGGGGATAGGCCTCCCACAGGGCATCCATCACAGGGGTGTCGGCTGCGGTGATGGCGTTGAACTTGCTCTCCGGGCTGTATCCCCATCCATCCAAGATGGCTAAGACGACAGGCGCTACAGGAGGGGCGTCAGAGAAGTGAAGCACCGGAGGGGCCGTCTTGTGGAGGGCCTGATGGGAAGGAGGGATTGAATTCACCCTAGGCCTGCTCGCTGATGGGCTCTCATCCACGCCAAAACTACATCCAGGCCATCCAAAGGACCGGAGTGGGTGACAAAGCGTCAGGCTTTGGGAACATCGAGTGGCAAAAGCTCCCCTCTAGCATCGTGTTCTGATTGCTGGGCAATGTGCTTGGCCCACTCCACCTTCGAGCCTGGTTCCCGCGTCGAAATTCTCTCTTCTCAGGAACTGGGACGCACCCTCGATCGGCTGGCTTCCCAGGTGCTGGAGTCAGCCACCGAATCCAAGGACCTCCTGCTTCTGGGGATCCCCACCCGGGGGGTGGCCCTGGCCAAAGTGCTTGCCGAAAGGCTCAGTGCCATCGCAGGTCATCCTGTACCCCATGGCAGCCTGGATCCCACCTTTCACCGGGATGATCTGGCGCGGGTGGGAACGAGATTGGTGGAGGCCACATCTCTCCCTGAAAGCGTGGATGGACGCCTTGTGGTGCTTGTGGATGACGTGATCTACACCGGTCGGACGGTGCGGGCGACTCTGGAGGCTCTCCAGTCCTGGGGACGCCCCAGGAAGGTGCAGCTGGCCGTCATGGTGGATCGGGGCCATCGTGAGCTCCCCATCCAACCGGATTTCTGCGGGCGGGTGGTACCAACCTCAAGGCAGGAATCCATCCAGCTCTGCCTAAAGGATGTGGATGGAGAAGAGGGGGTGTTTCTCCTGCATCCGTGAACAAGGCCGATCAGACCAACGTGAGTTCGTCAGCACGGAAGTGGGCACGAAACTTGCCGAAGGCCACAACCACAGGAAGGGTGGGACTGACCGGTCTCCCTTTCCAACCGTCAATCACGCTCACCACCTCCCCCTGCTGACCCTGAAGGTCAAAGGGCTGTCCCCGATGCTCTGGATGGGTGAAGACGACCACACTGGAACTCACATTCACCCGATCGCCCGGCTGCATACGCCCTCCTGAATCGGCGTCATCCTGTCATGGCCCCACCTTCATTGCCGATCTGTGCAGAGCCCAGGTGGATTCAGCGCTCGCAGGTGGCTTCTGGACCCTTGTCCTCGAGCCTGCCTCCCAGGGCTCGGCAGGCCTCTGAAAAAGCCTGCCAGTCGGGCACCCCGGCAGCCACCCGCTTCTTGACGAGCTCATCGAGGCGTTTGGGAGAAATGGCGTAGGGCAGAGGTCCATGGACCTCCACCCGTTTCTTTTCCACCTTCGCGAGGCCGGCCTCCACGGTTTGCCGCAGGGGAAGGCTTTTCTGCCGCCAGTAGGGGTGGCTGAGGCCATTGAGGGCGGAGAGGGCCTCCCACCACTGGCCCTTGGCCGCCAGGGTGCTGGCCCGCTCCAGATCCAACCTGTTCTTGTCCCAGGTCTGCTGGAACTGGTTGACCATGGCCGCCACGCCAGGATCCCCTCCAGCCGTATCGGTGAGGCGCAACAAGGCAAGCGACTGCTCAATCTCCCCCCTCTCAAACGCTTGCAAGGCGAACCGTTGCAACCCTCCCTTCCACTGCTGAAGCCGTTCGATATCTTGAGCCGTGGCAGCCTTGGAATTCACCAACTCCTGCTGCAGGCGCAGGGCCTGGGCCTGTTTCTGCCCCTGCCACAACCGCTCAGCCGCTTCTCGCCGACAACGACCGCTGTCCTGGGTGGCGGGACTGGGCACCCATTCCAGAAACTGCAGACGGCGCTCCAGCAGGAGACACTCCTCGATCCGCAGATCGGCGGAGGCGCCCCGCAGCTGTTGGGTCAACTGCTGCTTCCACACCCACAATCCTGAGATCCCGAGAGCGATCGCCAGCAAGGGAAAGCCCACCCAACGATGGACCCGGGACAGGGCCTTTGAGACATCATCGGCCAAGGCTCACCTCCATTGCGGCCGCCGCACTCAAGCAGAAGACAACGGTCAGCGCACTGTTCCCAACACCAGTTTGGGCAGAGGGGTTCCCACCAGCAAATCCACCCCCTCCATCTCCAGTTCGGCCCGGCCGTTGATGGAGAAGCTCAACCGCACCCTGTCCACACCCGCGCCACCGGGGGGAGAGAGCACCAACCGCAAGGGTGTGTCCGACCAGGGCCGCACGGGTGCGGATCCCTCCTGACGGGAGCGAATCACCGGCACCCCGTTCTCAAACACCACCTCGGCCCTCTCCTGGGGCATGGGTTCCCCCAGCACCAGCTCCAGGGCGGACTGTTCCTCTTCACTGCAGGCCAGCACCAGCTCCAGGGGTTGAGGTGTGGGCCAAAGCTGGCCCGCTTGAAAAAGGGAA
>JBIIHR010000246.1:0-3318 GCA_044235655.1 Cyanobium sp.
CCCAGGGCGGGGCTGAGGCCCTCGATCAGGGCCTGACCCTGGGCAGGGCTGAGCGCTGGCGCCCGCACCACCACGGAACGGCCCCCATCCAGCACCTGAACGGCAGAGGCACTGATATTGGGTGCCTGCTGTCCCGGTTCCGCCGCCAGGGACAGGGTGCCCAATTGGCGCTGCACATCCGCCACGCTCAGGCCTTTACAAGCCGCGCCGCAGTCGCGTTGCAGCTGAATCTGGGTGCCCCCCGTGAAATCGAGCCCGGGCTTGAGAGGGCTGCGAATCGCGGGATTCAGCCAACAGAGCACCAACCCGAGCACGCTCAGGGAACAGGCCAGGGCGGATCCCCACCAGGCCAGGCGGCGGTGGCGGTTGATGCGGAAACGGGGTTCGGGATGGGTCAAGGGATCGGTCCTCAAACTGCCGCTGCCGGCAGCTTGCTGGCCGGCAGGAAATAGGTGGGCCGGCGCAGGGCCGGATAGCTCATCAACACCCGCAACAGGGTGCGGGTGCAGGTGAGGGCGGTGAACAGGCTCAACAGCAGGCCAATCGCCAGGGTGACCGCAAATCCCTTCACCAGACCCGTGCCGAGCATGAAGAGGGCGATGCAGCTGATCAGGCCCGTGACATGGCCATCGAGGATGGAGGAAAAGGCACGGGAAAAGCCCGAATCAATGGAACGGATCAGGGTGTTGCCCCCCCGCAGCTCCTCTTTCACCCGCTCGAAGATCAGCACGTTGGCATCCACCGCCATGCCCACCGAGAGGATGAAACCTGCGATTCCAGGAAGGGTGAGGGTGACAGGGACAAGGGAGTAGACGGCGAGGTTGAAGAGGGCATAGAGGCTCAAGGCCGCCACGGCCACCACGCCGGGCAGGCGATAAACCACCACCATGAACAGGCCCACCAGGGCCAGGCCCGCCAGACCAGCGAGAAGGCTGCGGCGGATGTTGGAAGCCCCAAGGGAGGGCCCCACCGTGCGCACCTCAACGATCTTCACCGGCAGGGGAAGAGACCCGCCCCGCAGCTGCACCTCCAGATCCCGGGCTTCTTCGGCGGTGAAGTTGCCCGTGATGCTGGCAGCCCCACCCGTGATGCCCGCCACCTTGAACTGATCCCCCACCGTGGCTTCGCTGATGGAGCGGCCATCCAGCACGATGCCCAACACCCGGTCCGTGCCCGCCAAATCCTTGGTGAGGGCAGCGAACTTATCTCCCCCTTCCTTGTTGAAGTTCAACGTGACATCCCAGGCGGAACCACTGGGCTGTTGCACCCGTCCCGCGCCGGTGAGGTCCTTGCCCGTGAGGGCTGGGGGGCCGTAGAGGGCCACCATCCGCTTGTTCACTTCCTTCTCCAGAAGCTGCAACTGGTCGAGCTCGGAGGTGCCCTCCGGAATGGACAGACCCAGAGCCACGAGGGCTTTGCGGAGATCTTCCGGAGCCAGTTCCGGTGGGGGAGGTTGGCTGGAATCGGCCGCCTGGGCCGGTGACTGGCGGCTCCGCAGCACGGCTTCCACCTGGCGCTTCAAGGGCAACAGGGAGCGGAACTCCTTCTCGCTTCCAGGCGTTTGCGGGCGAAACTCGAGGAGGGCCGTGGTGCCCAGCACCTTCGCCGCGCGGGTGGGATCCTGCTCCCCGGGGAGCTGCAACACAAGTTGATCATTGCCAACGGTCTGGAGGGTGGATTCGGCCACGCCCAACCCGTTGATGCGACGCTCCAGCACATCTTTGACGGCCTCCAGCTGCTCCTGCTCCACCCGCTGGATGGAACCCGCGGGAAGCACCTGCAGGGTGAGCTGGCTGCCCCCCCTGAGGTCCAAACCCAGACGCAATCCGTAGGTGGCCAAGAGGGCTCCGGCGGCGATGGCCAGGGCCAGGATGAGGGCGAGCCAGCCCTGGGGACGTGCCATCTCAGATCAGGCCCGACTTGATTTGACGGGCCGCTTCCACAATCTGGTGCGGCTGAATGATGGTGAGATTCTCCAAGTTGCCGTTGTAGGGAGTAGGGATGTCCTGGGAGGAGAGCCTCACGGGACGGCAATCCAGATCGTCAAAGCAGTGCTCGGTGATCAAGGCAAGGAGCTCCGCTCCGATGCCACCTGTTTTCATGCATTCCTCCACCACGATCACCCGGTGAGTTTTGCGTACGGAGCGGCAGATGGTGTCGAGATCAAAGGGCTTAAGGCTGATCAGATCGATCAACTCCACATCCACACCATCCTGTTCCAGCTGCTCTACCGCTTTCAGGCAATGGTGCCGCATACGGGAATAGGTGAGGATCGTGACATCTTTCCCTTCTCGCACCACTTCCGCCTGATCCAAGGCACAAATATATTCGCCTTCAGGGAGATTTTCAGAGAGGTTATAGAGGAGTACATGTTCAAAGAACACGACTGGGTTGTTATCGCGAATCGCAGCTTTCAACAGCCCCTTGGCATTGGTAGGCGTGCTGCAGGCCACGATCTTGATTCCGGGGATGGCGTGGAAATAGGCCTCCAGGCGTTGGCTGTGTTCGGCCCCCAGCTGCCGACCCACGCCACCGGGGCCACGCACCACGGTGGGGATGGTGTAGTTGCCGCCACTGGTGTAACGCAGCATGCCCATATTGTTGGAAATCTGGTTGAAGGCCAGCAGGAGGAATCCCATATTCATCCCCTCTACAATCGGGCGCAGTCCAGTCATGGCCGCACCCACGGCCATGCCCGTGAAGCTGTTTTCGGCAATGGGTGTATCGAGAACCCTGAGATCTCCGTATTTTTTATGGAGATCTTTGGTGACTTTGTAAGAGCCGCCGTAATGGCCCACGTCCTCGCCGATCACACAGACATGGGGATCGCGAGCCATCTCTTCATCAATGGCTTCCCGGAGCGCATTAAAAAGCAGGGTTTCGGCCACGGCGCAGGATATTGGCACAAGTGAGGCCAACCTATCTCAGCCGCCTGCGGCGAACGTGCTGAGGATGAGCACCGAGAGGAGCATGCCCGGCAGCAGGAGCACCACCAGCAGACCCAGGTCGTGAACGGTCATGCCCTTTGCAACAGATCGCCCAGTTTAGGAAGGACCTCCCTGTCCTGCAGAACTCTGCTGCGACCCTCCAGGCCAGAGGCTGCGAAGAAAGGTCAGAAAAAGCCCCAGGCCCACAAAGGCAAAGCTGAACGTGGCCAGGAAGGTCATGCCCACCACCAGGGTTTTCACGGCCGTGCCGATGCTCTGGGCCACCTGGCTGTTGTAGTGGGGCGGATGGGCCCTGTAGTAGCTCACCACCCTCTCGCTCAGCCCAAGGGAGAGCCAGGCCAGCAGGAGGCTGGTGATGGCCCCACTGAGA
>JBIIHR010000247.1:0-3304 GCA_044235655.1 Cyanobium sp.
CCAACGGCGCCAGGGCCAACGCCACGGCCACCAGGCGGATGGCTCCCCTCGCAATGGCAGGCCTCTGGAGGGGGGGCATGGGGCGAGGGGGTCCGCAGCAACAAGCCAGCAGAGCGATTGTGCGGCATTTCACCACAGGCACCACCCTGGGGCGGTCTTCCCCTGATCCATGCCGGTCTGCCGCACTGGGTGGGGCCAACCGGACCCCTGCCTTCGGTTGGCCCCACCCAAGCCTCCAGCCAACGCCCCGAGAGTGTGTGCACCGGGGGCGATCGACGGCCCCGACCTTCAACCCTCGCCATCCAAACCATGTTGACCCTGCGTTCTTCCTCCCCCTTCGACCTCTTCGACCGCATCGAGCAGCAGCTCAGCCAGCAGCTCCACACCGCCGAGCGGGTGCCCGCCGCTGAGGTGCATGAAACCCCCGAGGCCTATGAAGTGGTGCTTGAGCTTCCCGGCGTCGACAAGGACGCCATCGACGTCAAGGCCACCGATCGCCAGCTGGTGATCAGCGCCGAGCGCCGCAACCCCCGCCAGATGCCCGTTCCCCCCGCCCCCGAAGCCGGTGAGCCCGTGGCAGAAGGGCCCCAAGCCGCTGCTGTGGCGGAAAGGCCCAAAAGCCCGCTGATCAGCGAGTTTCGCTACGGCACCTGGAGCCGCAGCTTCCGCTTCCCCGCTCCCATCGAGCGCGACCAGCTGGAAGCCCGCTACCAGGGGGGCCTGCTCACCGTCATCGCACCCAAGGCCCAGAAGGCCACCACGGTGACCGTGAAAGTGGAGGGCTGACACTCCCTCCGGCAAGCGCCACACTGGTACGAGATGCGCGGAGTGGCGCGTCTGAGAACACCCCGGCCCCCGGTTCCATCCGGGGGCTTTCCTTTGGCTACGGTCTGCCCTGCTGCACCCATGCCATGAACGCCGACGCCCTGCGGGCCCTCTTCACCAAGCCCTACGGCGCCCCGGCCCCCACGGCGGAGCAATGGCGGGCCCTCTATGCCGACAACGTGCACTTCCAGGACCCCACCCAGGAGCACCAGGGCATCGAGGCCTACCTCCAGGCCCAGGAAGGGTTGCTCAAGCGCTGCGACGACCTGAGCCTGGTGCCGGGCGCCGTGGCCATCACCGGGGATGTGGCCTTCATCGAATGGGAGATGGGCCTGAAGATCAAGGGCATCGAATTTGTCTACCCCGGCGCCTCCAGGCTGCAGCTGGATGGGGAGGGCAAGATCTGCGACCACCGCGACTACTTCGATTTCGTGGGCCCCACCTTCGGGCCGGTGCCCGTTCTTGGGGGCTTTGTGCGCTGGCTTTACGGACGCTTCGTGGGCTGAGGCCTGCGGCACCGAGGCGGCCTCCCCCTGCCGCCGGCGCGCAGAGCGGAATCCATGGGCTAGCGCAGCAGGAACCACACCCCCATTCCGCCGCCAGCGGCCGCCACAAGCCAGCGCAGCACCTCGCCGTTCACCCGGCTGGCCAGTCGCCCCCCCAAAAGCCCACCAGCCACGGCCCCCAGGGCAAGGGCCACCGCGGCGGGCCAGGCCACCCGGCCACTGGCCAGGAACACCAGAGCCGCCCCCCCATTGGCAGCCAGGGCCAGCAGCTGCTTGAGGCCGCTCAGGCGGGTGAGGGAATCCTGGAGGGTGATCGCCAGCACCCCCAGCAGGATCACGCTGAGCCCCGCGCCGAAATACCCCCCATACACCGCCGCCAGGGCCACCAGGGCGCAGGCCAGCGGGGGCAAACCTGCACCACCGCTGGCCATGGGAAGGCCGGAAAGCCATCGGCGCAGGGGCGTCTGCAGGGCCACCAGGCCCGAGCCCAGCAGGATCAACCAGGGCACGAGAGCCAGGAACAACCGCTCATCGCTCACCAGCAGCAGCTTTGCCCCCACCACACCCCCCGCCAGGGCCACAGGTACAAGCCAGAAGCAGCGTGACCCCTGCTGCCCCAGATCCCGCCGCTGGGCCCAGGTCGCCCCCAGATAGCCGGGGGTGAGGGCCACCGTGTTGGTGAGATTGGCCACCAGGGGCGGCAGCCCGAAGGCGGTGAGGGCGGGGAAGCTGATCAGCGACCCCCCTCCCGCCAGGGCATTCACCAGACCCGCCGCCACCCCCGCCAGGGCGGCCCCCAGCACCGCACTTCCCTCACCGCTCATCGCTCCCACCAGCGCAGCAGGTTGCTGTAGCTGCGGCTGATCAGGTCAAACACCTCCCCCTTTCCCTCCTGCCCATGAAGGGCCCGTCGGGCCGTATCCAGCTCAAAGAGCAGCTCCCGCTGCTCGGCATGGCGGATGCGGCTCTCGATCCACCCCACCGCCACCAGCCGCTCCCCCCAGGCCACCGGCTCCACCCGGTGCAGGCTGGTGCTGGGATACACGATCGCGTGGCCTGCCGGCAACCGGATCCGGTCTTCCCCCTGGGGCTGCTCCAGCACCAGATCTCCGCCGCCGTAGCTCTCCGGCTCACTGAGGGCGAGGGTGAAGGAGAGGTCGGCCCGCCCGCCAGCCATCCAGGCGTTGTCCACATGGCGTCCATAGCCCTCCCCGGCTCCCGTGCGGCTGAAGAGCACGCCGTGAATGGAACGGGGAAAGGCCGCCGCCTGCACCAGGGGATGGGCCCAGAGAACAGCACGCACCTCCTCTTCCAGGCCCCTGTGGAGGGGGCCTTGGCGATCGAGTTGGTGGTTGCGTTTCACCTGGCGGGCGTGCCAGCCCGCCGTCTCCTGGCCCGGCTGCCAGGCCTCAGGAGGGGAGGCCTCCAGGCGTTGGCGCAGATGGGCAACGTCACTGGGGGCCAGCAGGGGCTCAAGAAAGAGTGGCATCGGTCAACCGTTTCAGGGGGCTCAGACACAGCCGCCCCCACCCATTGTTGAGGCATCCCTCTCGAGCTCCCTGCGGGAGAGAAGGGGGGCCGCCATGATGGTGAGCTGCCGGAGCACCCCCTCGACGCCGGCTTCCTTCCCCTGCCCATGGGCTCCAACCTTGCGCCGGAGGTTCCGGAGGTTGCCAACTCCGGCGCCAGCGCTCCAGCCGATTCCCCCTGGCGCCGGAGCTGGTATCCGGTGGCCTACCTGGTGGATCTCGATCGCACCCGCCCCAAGGCCTTCACCCTGCTGGGCGACGACCTGGTGCTCTGGTGGGATGGGGCTGCCGAGCAATGGAGGGCCTTTGCCGATGTCTGCCCCCATCGGCTGGTGCCCCTCTCGGAAGGCCGGCTCAACGGGGCGGGGGAGCTGGAATGCCCTTACCACGGCTGGACGTTCCGGGGCGACGGCGCATGCACGGCCATTCCCCAGGCCAGCCAGG
>JBIIHR010000248.1:0-3290 GCA_044235655.1 Cyanobium sp.
AGATTTGTCAAGCCGATCAGACCAGGTTCCATTCTCAGGCTGAGCAAAAGATTATCCTGCCCATCAATGGTATAAACCAATAAAAAACGAGTGCAATCTCATGCTGGTGCAGGAGGAGGAGCGGCTTAAACTCGTCTTGGGCATAAAGACCGATAGAAAAATAATCAGTGTTGGAATGCCGTAACGCCTGATTGCTAAAGATCCAATCCGGCAGTCCATTATCAACACACGCAATCGATGTTTCCTTTGAATGGTTAAAACACAATTCACGCAGGAGCTCTAAATCCATTGCTGTCTACATAATAATGTCAGATGGCTTAGTAATGGCATCATGTGACGATCAGCATGGAATTGGTCAGAGCAGGCTTCGTGCTCATCACCGCAATCAACGCTCTGACGCCACCAGCGGCATTGCCATTGCTGTCGTAGCTGAGATGTCCTGTGGCGTGATTGTAAAGAAATCGCTCTGATGCACTCGTGAATCTATTGCCTGAGTGGAAGGCTGTTGGTGCCAATGGGCCCGTTCTTGTGAGTCCTTTGAACACCGCATTCTCAAGCTCGATGCGGTCCCCGTGGGACCCATTGAAATCTGTGATCGTGTCGCGGTTGCTGGTGCTGCTCAGCGCAGTGTCAAATCGGAAGATATCTGCACCGAGGCCTCCTGTGAGGTTGTCGTTTCCTCCGCCCCCGATCAACCGGTCTGCTGCGGCTCCACCGTTGAGGCTGTTGGCAGCTTCATTGCCTGTGATCGTGTTGGCCAGGTTGTTGCCCGTTCCGTTGATTGCCCTGCTGCCAGTGAGCACCAGATTCCTGGTGGTTGCCGCGAGCGCTGACACGCTCACGCGGCTACGGAAGGTGTCCGCCACCCGGCCAGGGGCAAAGATGCTGGCCAGGTCATTGCCGGCCCTATCCTCAATCACCCCAAAATCATCGTTATTGCCGCCGAGATCGGTGTATCGCACCCGTATGGTTTCGGTGCCTTTTGGCGCCGGACCGTCCAGGGTGAGCAGGAGCTCGCTGCTGGTAGCACCAACCTGACTCGCCAAAACGGAACGAGAGCCTCCGGCTACAGCCACCGCAAAGCGGGCTCCAACAGAACTTGAGATCTGGATGGGCTCAGAAAAAGCAAGAATCAGGCGGCTCCCCTCAACAGTGATGGATCGCAAGGAAGGGGGAGCCCGCCAATCCCACGGGCGGGTGATCCCCCCAGGGGTGGCCCACACTCCAGCCCGTTGGGATTGGGCCTGGCTCTCGGCGCTCAAATACGTCTGTGCATGGCATTGGTCCAGATATTGGGGAAAGGCAAACGCTGCTCCCTGGCGCAACATGGCCAGATTCACGTTCACTCCCCCCCGAAATACTTCAGCGACGGAACGGCCATATCGATCTGTCGTTTGAATCTGCAGGACCACCTCTGAGCCCACCGGAACCAGTCTCTGGAGTGCCTCCCTGGCCATGGGGCCATAGGGGCGCTGGGCTATCTCAGGCGCGTCAATGCAAGCCAGTCGGATAGTCAACAGGCGGCCTCCCTCCCTCACCCGAATGGTGTCCCCATCACCCACGGATACAACCGTGGCGGCGTTGCCTTTGCTCTTGCTTGGTCCTTTGGTGTTACCGCAAAGCGATTCACAAGGGATTCCATCCTTGTCGCCATCCAGCCTTGTGTTGCCAGATCTATAGGATTGCATGGCTTCCTCACAAGTGCGGAAGGTCTTGCAGGTTGGGGCATTAGCGGGAGATGCCATAACCACGCGAAGCCATGTTTTGGATTTAGATTATCTCACTCACGTGCACCAACCGATGCTCGATCACCTCTCCATGACTACCCATCCACATCCCAATCAAGTCTTGGCTGCTGTCCTCATTCAGCAGTTCGAAGCAGCGATCAGCCTGGAGTTTGACATCTGAAGGCTGCGGAACAGCGATTCAGAAAAGGGGTTGTCGTTGCTGACCCTCGGTCTGGAAAACGATCTGAGTACCCTCAGCCCCTCCAGCCGGCTCTCCAGGGTGGCTGCCCGCACGCTGATGAGCAGGCTCGCTGGCGCTCTTCTTCTGTGAGGCGAATGCTTCTGATCAAGGCTGAATCAGCGGTAGACCTCCCGCCGATGGCCAATTCGGACCACTTGCACCACCAGCACCCAATCCAACACCTCATAAACGATGCGGTAGTCACCCACACGCACCCTGTAGACCCCGGCTTCGCCCTGAAGAGCAACGCAGTTGGGAGGCCGTGGATTCTCGGCCAGCAGATCAATGGCTGCGCGAATGCGTTGCTGATCGCGCCGTTGCACGTCCGCCAGGGAGCGCACAGCACGGCGGGCCAGGCGGACCTCATAGCGCCGCGGTGGCCCATCAGAACCTGAGTTCAAACCAGGCCAAGGTCAACCTTGACCTGCTCCCACGGCACGCTGTCATCGTCTTCGCGCGCCTGGGCCAGGGCTGTGCGGTCACTGGCCTCATCAGCTGCCGCCACCAGACGCTCAAACGCCGCATGCTCCAGCACCACCGCCACCGGCCGGCCATGTCGGGTGAGCACGATGGGCTCCCCGCTGCGCTGCGTGGATTCGATGACCTCCGCGAGGTTCTCACGGGCCTGGCTCACCGCGATCTCTCCCATGATTCCCCAGCTTCTGTACAAATCGTACAATCAGGCCAGACCTGCCGACGCCCGCCGGCACGGCCCGTATGCAACAGGCCGACGGTCCCGAGTACTGCCCCTTCGTCGTTGAGCGCAAGCCAGAACTTGTACTTCCGCCTCAGCTCCTCCTGCAGCTCTTCTGAAATCCGGACACTCTCTGACGGGGATGACGCAAGACACCCATGACATGTTCCTCCAAGGGCTAACTCAGATGCTGTGATAAACGCAGGGCCAGCGCGGCCAGAGGACGGACCGGATTGGCGGCACAACTCAGTGGCATCACAGACATATCGCAGACATAGAGGCCGGAGGTACCGATCACCTTCAGATCCTCATCGACAACCGAATCAGTGGCGAACGGGGAATCCAAGCTGGGTCGATACGGCATCCGCAGACTGCCGGCGGCATGATGGACCGTTCCCGAGCCAAAACCCTTGCCGCCTTGGCCGTACCAGATCTCTCCTTCAGGCCGGGCAGGAGTGCCATTGATCGAAAACTCGGACATGATGCGGAAGGTGATGTCGTTCAACACCGCCCAGATCTGCGGGGGGCTCTTCTGCCAGCCAGCAAGGGCTGGCAAGCGAACCCGGGAGAGGTGATCCACCCAGCTTTGGTTGCGGAAAACGATTTCTGGTACGTAAGCGATGGGTGG
>JBIIHR010000249.1:0-3289 GCA_044235655.1 Cyanobium sp.
CCCTTCCGTGCCCCTGAGCCGAGACAGGAGCACCCCTCCCCAGAGGGCCCCCAGCAGGGAGCTCAGGCCGCTCACCTCACCCACCCAGGCGCAGCTGATCAGCAGAATGAGCAGGGCCAGGGGATTCTGGGGACGTTCGGAACGACGGCGCATCCAAAGGCCTGCGGCCCACCAGCTCAGGGCCGCTGCCCCCAGACCCAGGGGCAGGCCCAGCCAGGCCAGGCTTCCTCGGGCGGAGGCGTTCCCCCCCGTGAGAGTGGCCAGGGTGAGCAGGGCGATGGCTGGCAGGTCATCCAGCACGGACACGCCCACCAGGAGCCGGCCGGAGGGGGTGGTGAGGGCCCCACGCTGGGCCAGCAGCCGGAGGGTGACGCCGGTGCCCGTGGCGCTCAGGGCCGCCAGCATGAGAAGAGTGGCACCTGAGGAGAGGCCATAGATGCCCCGCACGGGGGCATAGGCCAGCAGGGGCACCAGGGCACTGAGGGCCACGGTGCGAAGAATCGCGCCCCGACGGGATGCCAGCAGATCCCCCCGCACTTCCAATCCCACCTGGAAAAACAGGGTGAGCACTCCCAGTTCCGTCAGGCCACTCAGGGGGGCGATGGCGGCATAGGGCAAGAGGGTGTTCCCCAGCACCACACCCACCAGAAGCTCCAGCACGATGGCCGGGATGGCCCATCGAACGAGACGCCCTGCGCTGAGCCGGGCGATCAGCACCCCGGCGAGCAGCAGCAGGAGGGTGGTCAGAAGAGAGGGGGATCCCATGGCTCCAGCTCATCCCGCGACTCCGACGCCTTCACCGTCAGCGCATAGTCCATCCGCGAGGAGATGCCCGTTCCCCGATAGGCACCGGTCACCGGTGCGGCCAGATGGTGGTCGGGAGTGGCCGCCAGCACCACATGGCCATCCCCTACGGCCAGACCCAGGCTGGGATCGTACCCGCGCCAGCCCGCTCCTGGCAGATACACCTCTGCCCAGGCATGGAGCTCATGCTCCGTCACCTCGGGCGGATGGTGCATGGAGTACCCGCTGACGAAACGGGCGGCCAGGCCAAGGCTGCGGCAGGCCTCCACAAACAGCATGGCCGTATCCCGGCAGGCTCCCCGGCGTTGGCTCAGGGTTTCTGAGGGGGAGAAGGGCGCACCGTCGGGCCGACCCTCATGGTGAAAGGTGTGGTGGATGTGATCGGCGAGCCGCAACAGAAACGCTGTCGTGTCGCTCTCCACCGCGTCCGCCAGGCCCCGGGCCCAGGCCTTCACCGCAGGGTCTCCCCCGCCGGAGGCCAGGCATGGCGCGAGCGATCGGGCTTCCGCTGGGGAGTAGGTGGCGGGGAGGGTCCGCACCCCCGGATCCGTCAGGATCCAGTCAAAGGGGTTGGTGCGCAGCGTCTCCACCAGGGTTTCCATGGCGATGGTCAGCACCGGGTGGGTGTGCGCAAACCAGCTGATCACCGCATCGGTTCCGTCAGGCTCCAGCACACGGCTCATCCCAGCGGGCTCCGGGAGCAGGGTGAGCTGGTGATGCAGCAGCCGTTGGCTGGCGTCCTGCCGGGGCGTGAGCCGGAGGGTGATGGGCTCCAGGAACACCGGCTCGGAATAGGTGTAGGTGAGGCGGTGAACGATGTGAAACAACATGGGCCACGGAGGAGGCTGGGGCCCCAACCTCCTCAGCAGCTTGCCATCACCAGGGCACAGGCCCCCGTCCATTGCCCACATTGCAGCCCATCTGGGATCCCAGCAGGGCCCCGAGGGGCACGGCCCAGCTCCGCCCATCTTTGCGGGAGGTGGCATAGCCCACCCCACCGCCGATCAATCCACCAACGAGGCGCCCCATATTGCAGCGTTGCGCCATCTGGGCCTCGCTCAGGGCCCAGTCTGCGGGGTCATTGTCGTAGACCGTGTTGTCGCCATAGCGGCCGTAGCGGTCATCGCGGTTGTAGCGGTCGTAGCGGTCATCGCGGCCGTAGAGGGGGTGGGGAGCTTGGGGGCGAGGAGAGGCAAAGGGGGCCCGATAGCTGACAGGCGGCGGGGCATAGGCCGGCCGGCCCCAGGTTTGGGCCTGGCTGGGTGCGACCGTGAGTGCTGTGCTGAGGGCCAGGAATCCGCTCGTGCAGAGCAGGCCCAGGCGGCCGGTGGAGTGGAGTGAAAGGAAGGTCATCACCGTGTGGATGTCGGGGATGACCCAAGTTCAGCGCCGCGGGATGACTGAGGGATGACCGGCAGCCCCCAGGTTTGTGACCGGATATGACTCGCACGCCGGTGGGCATTCCCTCACCCCGCAAAGGATGCACCGGCCGGTTTCGCCTGCCGTTGTCAACCTGATCAAGGTTGGTTCTGCGCTGTCATGAGCTGGAGCGAGTTGGAACGACTCGTGGAGGACGCTGAGTCTGATCCGGCCATCCGGCGTGGCCTGCGTCGGTGCCGAAGCCGCCGAGAATTCCTGCTCGCCTCCTGGCGTCTGGGCTACCGCATCCAACCCAGGGACATCCAAATGGCCTGGTCCCTGGATCTGGGGGAGAGGGGCCCTACCGATCAGGCAGCGAGTCGTTAGGTGAGCCGCCCAGGAGGCGATTGAGGTTCACGCCGGCGTCATAGGCGGCTGCATGGAGCTGTTGCTTTTGCTCCTCACTCAGACCATCCCAGAAGGCATGGAACAGGTCGAGGGAGGCCTTGCCCATCCCTACTGCTCCCATCAGGGTGAGCGGGATCGACAGCCAGGGGCAGACCAGGAGCACCAGGCTCAGGATCAGGCCAACGGCCGTCCCCTCCTTCATGGCTTCCCAGACGGTGGTCAGGATGAGACGCACCTGGGCTGTGCGGTTCAGGGCTCCGCGGCGCACAAGCCCTTCGCTCCGCAGACCGGTGAGCAGGGCCTGGTAGGCCGCATACACCAGAACGCCGGCCAGGGTGGCTTCGGTGACGAGCTGGCGGGTGGGCAAACCGACCTGGGGGGTCGTGACCTGCAGTCCGACCCATCCAGCCAGGGGGGCAGCTTCCAATCCAGCCCTGGGGATCTGGAAGGGATCACGTTCACGGGTCATGGCAGGGTCGGAACCCAAAAGCAGACACCCCATTCTTGCCCAGCTTCCGGGGAATGGGCGGCGGGGGAAGACCGACCCGGCTACCGCACCACCAGGACAGGCACGGGGGCATGGAGCAGGACGCGCTGGGTTTCGCTGCCGATGAGGAGTCCCGAGAGACCTTTGCGGCCGTGGGAAGCCATCACGATCAGGTCGCAGCCGTGGCGTTTTGCCGCCTCCACGATCGCCCGATAGGGAAGATCCTGCTTC
>JBIIHR010000250.1:0-3286 GCA_044235655.1 Cyanobium sp.
ACGTGGCTTGACACCCCCCTCTGGCCTCGCCACCTCTGGTGAGAGGTGTCAAAATGGGAAGAAAGCAATGATGTCTTTTCCTCCAACCCCTCCCTCCTGTAGCGCCGGCCATCAGGGGGGTCGCCAGGGATCTGCATCCGCCCCCCGTTCCAACTCTTGCCATCCCTTGCCGATGGAAGGGGAGCACCAATTGGAAAAGCTTCAATTTGCTCTTGCCATTGCCCTGACTCGAGGGGATGCGCTCCGTTCCAGCCAGCTACGAGAAGAAATTGCCAAACTCGGTGAAAATCGCGAGGAGCCTGGCACCTAGGCGCACCTAGTGGCACCTAGGGGAAACATGCTTTGATTTCGGCGAACAGAGCTTGAGAAATAAAGGCTGCTTTTTTCTGGAAGCGCATTAAGATAAAAATGTCTTTTGACACCCGCTTGCGGAGGATAAGCCTCGGCTAAGCCCATTTTGAATCTGAACGGATTCATCCCCCGGATTCCTCTGTTCAGATTCCACCGTTCGTCAGATCATTCGCCGCGACCACGCGTTGTTATGGCCGCCCTTAGTACGCCAACTGTTCCTTCCCCGCCCTCGCGCCGCACGACTCATCATCTTGCAGCCCCCCTGGAATCTTCAGATCGCCACCATCTGCTCCATCGTGCAGAGGTTTGTGATCGGCAAGCCAGGGAGAGTGCAGATGCGGGAGATCTCCCCGCCGCGGCTCGGCTGATTTTGCAATCTCTGGATTGTGAACGACGGGCTGGAGGCCTGGGTCCTCAGGTTTTGCAATTGATCAAGCCCCGTTGAGACATCGCGAACGCCACACCACCCATCGCATCGGCTGGCTCCGGGCCATGGTGCTGGGCGCGAATGATGGGGCGATCTCCGTGGCCAGCCTGGTGGTGGGAATTGCGGCGTCCGGGGCGGCCCGGCCCGCCATCCTTCTTTCTGGATTGGCGGCAACGGTGGCCGGGGCGGCCTCCATGGCTGCAGGCGAATTTGTTTCTGTGCAGAGTCAGGCGGATACGGAAGAGGCCGATCTGGCCCGTGAGCGGCAGGAACTGGTGGCCAACCCTTCAGGAGAGCTGGAAGAACTCACGGGCATCTATGTGGAGCGGGGGTTGTCGCGCGATCTGGCTCGCCTGGTGGCGGAACAGCTGACCTTGCACGATGCCCTCGGCGCCCATGCCCGCGACGAACTCGGAATCACGGATGCCCTTCGGGCCCGTCCGATTCAGGCCTCCCTCGCCTCGGCTGGCAGCTTTTGCCTGGGGGCTCTGTGTCCCGTGCTGATGATTCTGCTCAGTCCGGCCGGGCAGATCGCCGAGGCCACCACCGTTGTGGCCCTGATCGTGCTCGCTGCCTTAGGGGCCCTGGCGGCCCATGCGGGCGGAGCTCCGATCTGGCGGGCCGCCTTCCGCATGCTCGTGTGGGGGGCTTTAGCCCTGGGATTGACGGCCCTGGTGGGCCGACTGTTTGGTGCTGTGGTTTAACAGGGCGATCTGTCCTTGATCGCCCCACGGCGCCTGATAACCCTCAAGTGGTTCCGGGGTGGATCCGAGCACCATTGATCCATAAAGAGTTCCTGGCTGGCGATCCAGCTGAGAACCAAGGCAAAGATTGCAGTTCAGAACAGAAAGCGGGTGACCGGACTCGAACCGGCGACGTTCAGCTTGGGAAGCTGACATTCTACCACTGAATTACACCCGCAGAAAGCAAGATTTGATGGATTTGTGAGTGCAAAGACTCTGTAAATCCATCCCCCTGCTTCATTGGCTCAATGTTAGCAGGGGCCTCCGAGAGGCCCCTGCCGCTTCGGATCAGCCCGCCAAAGCCGCCGCAGCCGCCGCCACCCCCGCTCCTGTGGCCACCTTCCCAAGCCCGAGATCTTGCAAGGTGGCCTCAATGGCCGCCACGGCGGTGAGGATGTCGCGGTCGCAGACGAAGCCCAGGTGGCCGATGCGGAAGACATGTCCCTTGAGGTGGTCCTGGCCGCCGGCCAGCAGGATGTCGAAGCGATTTTTCACCTCCTTGCGCAGCACTTCCGCATCGATTCCTTCCGGAGCGACGGCCGTGATGGCGGGGCTTCCATACCCTTCAGCGGCGTAGAGGCGAAGGCCGATGGCCTTCATGGCGGCCGTGGTGGCCCGCTGATGGCGGGCGTGGCGGGCGAAGATCGCCTTCAGCCCTTCTCTTTCCATCATCTCCAGGGCGGCCTCCAGGGCGAAATAGAGGTTGATGGCCGGGGTGAAGGGATTGCTGTCGGCCTTGGCGGATTTGCGGTATTTGCCCAGATCCAGATAAAACTTCGGCAGGTCGGAGCGCTCGTAGGCCGCCCAGGCTTTTTCGCTCATGGCCACAAAGCTGAGGCCCGGCGGCATCATGTAACCCTTCTGGGAGCCAGAGCCGATCACATCGATCCCCCAGTCATCCATGGGCACATCCGTGGCCCCCAGGCTCGTCACACAGTCGGCAATGGTGAGGGCCGTGCCGTGCGCGCGCACGTGCTGGGCAATCGTCTGCAGATTGTTGATCACCCCGGTGGAGGTTTCCGAGTGGGTGAGGATCACCGCCTTGATGGCCTTTTCCCCATCGGCCTCAAGGGCGGCTCGGAAGGCCTCCGGATCGAGGGGTTGGCCCCATTCGGCCTTGATCACCTGCACATCGAGGCCATAGGCCTTCGCCACCTTGACCCAGCGCTCCCCGAATTTGCCGTTGTCTCCGCACAGCACCCGATCCCCCTTGCTCAGGGTGTTCACGATCCCCGCCTCCATGGCGGCGGTGCCGCTGCCGGTGATCACCAGCACATCGTTTTTTGTTTGATGCAACCACTGCAGCTGTTCCGTGGTGCGTTTGACGATCTTCTGAAAGTCGGCGCTGCGGTGGCCGATCGGATGGCGCCCAAGGGCCTGCAGAACGGTTTCCGGCACGGGCGTGGGGCCGGGGATCATCAGGGTGAGCTTGTCCTGCATGGGGCGTGGAGGGGCGGTCGGCGCCGTGGCGCAATCGACCAACATAAAAAACCATGATCCCCCCGTCTCCTCCGCCCCGTGGTTACACCCTGCCGGTGTGGGTGGCTGCGGCCGCCCGTGCCGCCGTGGGTGCCCTCCGGGGGGAACCCACCCAGCCCACCTGGCCCCTGGATCTGCTCCAGGCCCCAGGTGGGCTGGCCCAGCCCGTGCCGGTGCGGGCCGCTGCCCGTCTCGCAGAGGGCTGGGCCCTGGCCGAAGCCATCTGTGACCCAGGGGATGGGCTGGATCTCACCCGCGGCCTGTTGGTGTGGACCCTGGCCTCCTG
>JBIIHR010000251.1:0-3276 GCA_044235655.1 Cyanobium sp.
CGCCACTCTCTACATATGCACCAATGCGAATGATGCCCATTTCATCGAGATTTCTCAGACTCTCTTCCGCAACATTGGGAATCTCCCGGGTGATCTCCTCAGGACCAAGCTTGGTCTGACGAGCCTCGATTTCATACTTCTCAATATGGACCGAAGTGTAGAGATCGTCATGGACGAGTCGCTCACTGACGAGGATCGCGTCTTCGTAGTTATAACCTTCCCAGGGCATGTAAGCGATCATCACATTTTGGCCTAGAGCAATCTCACCTCCCTCGCAGGCGGATCCATTGGCCAACACCTGCCCAGCAATCACCTGGTCGCCCTGTTTGACAATGGGACGCTGATTGAGGCAGGTATCTTGATTGGATCGCTGATATTTTTGGAGATAATGGGTATATTCGATACCTTCATCATCACGGATCACGATCGCCGTTGCATCAACAAAGGTGACGGTGCCATTCACCCGGGTGATCGGAACCATGCCTGAGTCACGGGCCACCTGGGTCTCCAGACCGGTTCCCACCAGCGGGCGCTCGGGCCGCAGCAGAGGCACGGCCTGGCGCTGCATGTTGGATCCCATCAGGGCCCGGTTCGCATCATCGTGCTCCAGGAACGGAATCAGGGAGGTGGCTACAGAAATCACCTGAACCGGTGAGAGCTGCACATAATCCACCTGCTGGGGGGGGACTTTTTCGAAATCCTGGCGATACCGCACAGGAACCAGATCGGAGGTGATCAGGCCATCCGCATCCGTAGAAATATCCCCTGGGGCGATGCGGCATTCATCCTCCAGATCGGCCGAGAGATAGATCGGCTCACCACTCTTCACCACCACCCCGTTCTCCACCTTCCAGAAGGGGGTTTCGATGAAACCGTACTCATTCACCCGGGCGTGGGTGGCCAGGGAACCGATGAGGCCGGCGTTGGGTCCTTCCGGAGTTTCGATCGGGCAGATTCGACCGTAGTGGGAGGGGTGAATGTCGCGAACGGCGAAACCGGCTCTCTCGCGGGTGAGGCCCCCCGGGCCGAGGGCGCTGATGCGACGCTTGTGCGTGAGCTCCGCCAGCGGATTGGTCTGATCCATGAACTGGCTCAGCTGACTGGAGCCGAAAAATTCCTTGATCGCTGCCACCAGCGGCTTCGGATTCACCAGCTGGGCTGGAGTGAGGGAGTCGGTTTCACCGACGGTCATCCGTTCCTTGATGATGCGCTCCAGACGGTTCAGACCCACCCGCACCTGGTTCTGCAGCAACTCACCGACGGAACGCACGCGGCGATTGCCCAGATGGTCGATGTCATCGAGACAGGCCCCGCCCACATCCAGTTCCAGGTTGATCAGGTAATCAATCGTGGAAAGCACATCCTCAGGGGTGAGGGTGCGCACCGCGTCGGGAATGGTGAGCCGGAGCTTCTTGTTGATTTTGTAACGACCCACCCGACCCAGGTCGTAGCGCTTGGGATCGAAGAAGCGGCTATGAAGCAATTGTTGGCCACCACTAACGGAAGGGGGCTCACCGGGACGGAGCTTTTTGTAAAGCTCCAGCAGGGCCTGATCCTCGGAGGAAATGCCCTCGTCGTTCGCGGCAGCAATCGATTTTTGATAATATTCAGGATGCCTTAACTTATCCAGAACATCGTTATCCGAAAGACCAATAGCCCTCATCAAAACATGGGCATTGATCTTGCGAGTCTTATCCACCCTGACGTGGAGTAGATCGTTTTTGTCCGTTTCGAATTTCAGCCAGGCGCCCCTGTTGGGAATCAAGCTGGCATTGAAGGTTTTACGACCATTCTTATCTTGCTCATCCTTGAAATAAACCCCTGGCGAACGGACGATCTGGTTCACGATCACACGCTCCGCCCCGTTGATGATGAACGTTCCCCGCTCGGTCATCAGGGGGAGTTCACCGATGAACACCTCCTGTTCCTTGATCTCGCCGGTCTCCTTGTTCACCAACCGGCAGGTGACATACATCTGGGAGGCAAACGTCGCATCCCGGCGCTTGGCTTCCTCCACATCATGACGGGGACGCTTGAGCCGATATTCATCTCCGATGAAATGGAGCTCCAGCTTGCCGGTGTAGTCGGTGATCGGGGAAAAGCTGTCAAGCTCTTCAATCAGACCTTTTTCCAGGAACCACTTGAAACTTGCCCGCTGAACCTCCACCAGATCGGGGAGGTAAGTGACGGTCTTGGCGACCTGGATCGCGCTGCTCATGCGGAAACCTGCAGACTGGAGGACGGATGGAACGGGGGAAGGGGCGCCCAGAACGACGGATGACAAGGGAGCCCCCACCTCCCCAGAGGATGGAAGCCTGGCGCTCAAGCCAGCTAGGGGGAGGAACCCCACAGACACAGGGCCTCGCGCAGAAGCGCCTCGCCGATTGTTGAAACCATCGCCGTGGGAGGGATCACCAAGGAAGCCGACACCGAGGAGAAGGGGCGCTGCCGCCACTGGACCAATTGAAAATCATACAGTGTGAAGGTCCAACCCAAAAAGGCGCGAAGCATTCGCAGTGCTGGTAGAGGCCACCTCTTTCAGCGTTTCACTACGAAGCTCAGCGACCTTCGCCGCAACGGCAGCCACATTGGCCGGTTCATTGCGCTTGCCCCGGCGGGGCGCTGGCGAGAGAAAGGGGCAGTCGGTTTCCACCATGTAGCGATCGGCCGGCACCAACTGGGCACAGGCCTGAATGGGCTCCGCCTTGTTGAAGGTGACCGTGCCGCTGAAGCTGATATGAAAGCCAAGCTCCAGAAAGGCTTCCATTTCTTCTGGGGTACCTCCCCAACAATGCATCACTCCTGGGGGACAGATCCCCAGGCCGTGACGGCGGCGGAACACCTCCAGCATCGGAGCCGCCGCGTCCCGGCAGTGGACGATCACCGGTAGCCCCAGATCACAGGCCAGATCGAGCTGGGGCTCCAACACGGCCAGCTGCTCCTCGAGATTGGTCTCCCTGTAGAGGTCCAAACCCAATTCCCCCACCGCCACGACCCGGGAATCGGCCAAGGCCGCATCCCGGAACATGGCAGCGGTGGTGGACTCCCATTTGCCCACATCGAGGGGGTGCACCCCCACGGCATAGCGGAGCTCAGGGAGCTGGTCAGCCAGTTGACGGATGGCGGGAATTTCCGAAGGCTCCACACAGGCGTGAACAAGGGCGGTGACCCCTGCCTCCCTCCAGCGGGACACGACCTCCTGAAGGTCACTATCAAATTGGCGAAACACAAGATGGCAGTGGCTGTCCACCAGGGTCAGCGCCGTGTCCGGGGGGG
>JBIIHR010000252.1:0-3273 GCA_044235655.1 Cyanobium sp.
GCGCGTGATGGGCAAATTGGCTTTTTTCACCCTGGCCGATGAGAGTGGCCCCATTCAGCTCTTCATCGAGAAGGCTTACCTGGAGGCGGTTCACCCGGACCAGCCGGATGGGTTTCTCCATCTCACCACCCTCACGGATATCGGCGACTGGATCGGGGTGGAGGGAACCCTCCGACGGACCGATCGGGGCGAGCTCTCCGTGAAAGTGGCTCAGTGGCACATGCTCAGCAAGGCCCTCCAACCCCTTCCCGATAAATGGCATGGGCTGGCTGATGTGGAGAAGCGCTATCGGCAGCGCCATCTCGACCTGATCGTGTCTCCCCACACCCGCGACACCTTCCGTAAGCGGGCGGTGCTGGTGAGCACCCTGCGCCGCTGGTTGGATGAGCGGGGGTTTCTCGAAATCGAGACCCCTGTCCTGCAGACCCAGGCGGGGGGAGCGGATGCCCGTCCCTTTGAAACCCATCACAACGCCCTCGATCTGCCCCTCACCCTGCGCATTGCCACCGAGCTCCATCTCAAACGCCTTCTGGTGGGGGGCTTTGAGCGGGTGTATGAGCTTGGCCGGATCTTCCGCAATGAAGGGGTCAGCACCCGCCACAACCCGGAGTTCACCTCTGTGGAGATTTACCAGGCCTTTGCCGACTACCACACGATGATGGAGCTCACGGAGCAACTGGTGGCAGAAGCGGCCCAGGTGGTCTGCGGCACCACCTCCCTCACCTACCAGGGCACTCCGATCGATCTCACCCCCCCCTGGAGGCGGGAGACGATGCACACCCTGGTGCAGCAGGCCACCGGCCTGGATTTCAACGCTTACACCACTCGCGACGAGGCGGCGGCGGCCCTGCTGGCCGCTGGGCTGGAGGTTCCGGAGGCGGCGGACAGTGTGGGGCGGCTGCTCGTGGAAGCCTTTGAGCAGGCCGTGGAGGGCTCCCTGATCCAGCCCACGTTCGTGCTGGATTACCCCGTGGAAACGTCCCCCCTGGCCCGTCCCCATCGTTCCAAACCTGGCCTGGTTGAGCGCTTTGAACTGTTCATCGCCGGTCGCGAGACCGCCAACGCCTTCTCCGAGCTCATCGACCCCGTGGATCAGCGCAGCCGGCTGGAGCAGCAGCAGGAACGGCACCGGGCAGGGGATCCGGAAGCCCAGACCGTGGATGAAGACTTTCTCGATGCCCTGGAGGTGGGCATGCCGCCCACGGGTGGCCTCGGGATTGGCATTGATCGGCTGGCCATGCTCCTCACCGACAGCCCTTCCATTCGGGACGTGATTGCCTTTCCCCTTCTCCGCCCCGAATCCCCCCAGCGGGAGGTGGCCGATGCAATGGGATAATGGGGTGTAGTAAGTTCTCTCCCCCAGGATGAGTGGTGAGCGGGTCGGTTTTCGCTTCAAGCACGCCGATGCGGTTGTGAAGCGCAACCCCCAGGGGCGATCCCGTCGCGGCTGGGTGATGGAGCCCGTGGAGCAGACCACGAGCCGGGGCACCAAGATGCCGGCCTACCGCATCCGCTGGCGCGACAGTGAGCGCCCGGAGATCGTGCTGCAGCACATGCTCATCGCCGATCCTGACCCCACTCCCCCGCCAGAGGGCGTGAGCCTGGTGCCTCCAGCTCCCAAGGGGTAGC
Source organism: Cyanobium sp. (assembly GCA_044235655.1). GTDB lineage: Bacteria > Cyanobacteriota > Cyanobacteriia > PCC-6307 > Cyanobiaceae > Cyanobium. The sequence goes on from JBIIHR010000252.1 coordinate 1,630, forward strand.
CGGCCCCTTCACCCCCGCATCTTTCGCCGGAGGGCGTCAAGCTCCTGCTGGGTTTCGAAGGCCGCCCAGTCTGCCTCCAGGTCGGGGCTCGAGGTTTGTGCTTTGGGTTTGGCTTCTGGCCCCGCCGCTGCTCCCGAGGCAGGGCCGCTGGGGTTGCCTCCCAGGTGCTGCAACTCCCGTTCCACCGCCGCAAACCGTTCCCCCAGCTCATCGAGGGTTTGCCACCGAGCCCGCCCCTGGTCCATCAGGGTGGCGATATGCGTTTCCGCCCGCCCCGCCAGATCCAGGGCTCCCGCCCCCTTGGCCCGATCCACCCGTTCCTGCCAGCAGCGAATGTCCTCCGCCAGCCGCAGGAGGCCCTGGCGCTGGAGTTCCGCTTCCGCTTTCAGAGCCAGCCGATCCCGGCGCAGCTGTTGCTGCCGTTCCCTGGCCGCCTGTTCTGCCAGCAGGCTTTCCTGTTGGGGATTGGCCTGGAGGAAGCTTTCCAGAGTCTGCTCCAGCCGCGCCTCCAGCTGGTCGAGCCAGTTTCCCGATCCCGCCATCAGGCCTCCTCCGTTGGACGGCTGCCCGGCGCATAAGTGATCAAGGGCGCTTCGATCTCCTCCTGCAACGGCGTGATGGCGGCCTCTCTGGAACGCAGCAGCAATTGGGTGAGGCGGGCGATGGCTCCCTCCCCCAGGTCCATGTCACTGAGGCGATCAAAGGCCTGGCGGTATAACGACTCGAGCTCCTCGATCAGACCTTCGCGCGCCAAGCGCACGGCCTCCCGTTGTTCTTCGCGGCTCATGGGTGAATCCTTTGGGCTGCATTCGGCATGATCAGCTCTCAGTCTGCCCGCTCCAGCAGGTGGAGGGAGAGATCGTCGGCGTCATCGCTCCATCGGGCGAGGGGGCGCCACCCCGCTTCCCTGGCCAGGGCGAGAAACCGCTCCGGGGAATATTTCACGCTGTATTCGGTGATCAAGGGCTCACCGGCAGCGAAGGCATGGGTCTCTCCAGCCAGCGTCACCTCCTGTGGCACCTGGCTCACCAGGGCCATCGCAATGCGGCTGTTGGCTGCGTCCCAGTGGGCGCGATAGGCAAAGCTCCGGGGATCAAAGGTTCCCCCCAGCTCCCGGTTGAGGCGATGGAGCAGGTTGAGGGCGAAGGCGGCCGACCACCCTGCCGCGTCGTTGTAGGCCGCCTCCAGTCGGCCCACGGCCTTGGGTTGGTCGAGCCCAATCAGGAGTCGGCTACCTTCCCCCAGCAGCCTGGCGAATTGCTGCAGAAGGCGCCGTGCCGATGCGGGATCAAAATTGCCCAGGGAACTGCCTGGGTAGAAGCCGATCAGGGGCGGTTGGATCAGGGGATGGGGCGGCAGGGTGGTCAACGCGCTGTAGTCGCAGCAAATGCCAAGCACCGGGATTGAGGGATGGCGCTGCTGGAGCCGTTCGCAGGCGTCGACCAGGTGATCGGAGCTGATATCCAGAGCCACATAGGCACTCTGTTGATGTGCTGCGAGCAAGGGGCTCACCTTGCGGGCGCTCCCGGCGCCGAACTCCACCAGGGTCCCGCCGCCGAGGGCCGCGGCCAGTTCTGGCCCCAGGCGTTGCAGCAGGTCGGTTTCGGTGCGGGTGAGGGAGTATTCCGGTTGCTGGCAGATCAG
>JBIIHR010000307.1:0-2711 GCA_044235655.1 Cyanobium sp.
GGCCAGCTGCTCCTTCGCCGTCTCCTCGCTGAGCAGCGTCCAGGGGGCCGCGGGAAAGGCCTCCGCCAGCCCCTCCAGCAGCCAGCGGTTCACCGCCAGATCCGCCGCCGACACCGGCCCCTCCCCCCCTTCCTCCACCGTGAGCGCCCGGGGGAATCCATAGGGTGGCTCCTCGCCAGCGGCATAGGCCCGCAGGATCGCCGCGGCACCCCAGGCCAGCCGGCGCAGCTGATTCAGCAGCACCTCCCCCCGCACCCCCTCCGGCAGGGGCACATGGGGGGGCCAGGTGGGGGGAACGGCCATCATGGGGAGGAAACGGCCATTGTGCCTACGCTCAGGAGCAGCGGTGTTGGAGACGGCCGAACCCGCCCCCGGCGTGCTCTATCTGGTGGGCACCCCGATCGGCAATCTGGAGGATCTCTCCCCCCGGGCCCGGCGGCTGCTGGCGGCGGTGGATCACCTCGCCTGTGAGGACACCCGCCGCAGCGGCCTGCTCCTGCAGGCCCTGCAGTGCAAGCGACCCCTGATCAGCTTCCACCAGCACAACCAGGCCAGCCGCATCCCCCAGCTCCTGGCCCATCTGGAATCCGGCGCCTCGGTGGCCGTGATCAGCGATGCGGGCCTGCCGGCCCTCTCCGATCCGGGGGAGGAGCTGGCCGCAGCGGCCCGGCAGGCGGGGCGGCGGGTGGTCTGCATCCCCGGCCCCAGCGCCATCACCACCGCGCTGGTGGGCAGCGGGCTGCCCTGCGGGCGCTTCTGTTTTGAGGGGTTCCTGCCGCCCAGATCCCACCAGCGCCGCCAGCGGCTGCAGGAACTGGCGGCCGATCCCCGCACCCTGGTGCTCTTTGAAGCCCCCCACCGGCTCGTGGCCCTGCTGGAGGATCTGTTAGCCGTGTGGGGCGATCGGCCCCTGCAGGTGGCCCGCGAACTCACCAAATGCCATGAGGAGCAGGTGGGCCCCACGGTGAGCGCCGCCCTGGCCCACTTCCAGGCCACCCCGCCCCTGGGGGAATGCACCCTGGTGGTGGGTGGGGCGCCGGAGGCGGCGCCTGTCTGGGAGGAGGGGGCGTTGCAGGCGGCCCTGGAGGATCTGGTGGCTGAAGGCCACAGCGCCCGGGAAGCCAGCCGCCTGCTGGCGGAGCGCACGGGCCACCGCCGCCGGGATCTCTACGCCCTGTTGCATCGCCCCGCTGCGGGGGAAGATGGGGAAAGCATGCCCTGAATTCCGTCGATGCTGCTCCGTCTGCGCCTGGTGCTCTCCAGCCTGGTGGGGGCGCTGGTGGTGCTGCTGGCCGTCTGCCTGGGGGGCCAGAACCTCAGCGATCGCCCCACCCTCCAGCTGGGCTTTGGCCGCACCGCCCCTCTGCCCAGCGGCTTCCTGCTGGGGGTGGCCCTGGCGGCGGGCCTGCTCAGCGGGGGCAGTGCGGCCGCGGTGGCCTTCGGCCGCTCCCAGGAGGATCGCTGGGAGGAGTAAGCGGGCCGGGGGTCTAGGGCGCGGGCCGGGTCTCTGGGGCGGGGGCGGACCTAGGCCTCAGGCAGGGCGTAGAGGGCGCCTTCGATCACCACCCGGCTGATGCCCTGGGCCTGCAGGTAGGGGGCGGTGCGACCCAGCAGAGCGGGGTCGGGAAGCTTGATCACCCGCTGGGTGCGGCCGCAGTGGCGCTTGGCCTGGCGGGGATTGGTGAACAGCACCAGAGCCTGCCGGCTCTGCTCATCGGAGGGCAGCATCCCCAGCTCGGGAATCTCCGCCAGGGGACGGGCCTGGAGTTCCACGGTCTTGTCCACCAGGAGATAGGCGCAGGTGGGCAGCACGGCCGGGCTCCAGGGGGCCGCCTGAATTTCACGCCGGTCTTCCACCGCGATGGGCAGCACAGCCACGGTGTGGAACTCGCCTGAATACGGGGAACTGTCGTCGTCATCGTCATCCGCGCTGAGCAGCTCGTCCTCCCCGTCGTCATCGCCGAAGTCGTCCGCATCGTCGATCGCCAGCACCGTGCTGCTGCCGTCTGCAGGCTCCGCCTCTACGGGGTCTTCGTCCGCTACAGCGTCTGCGTCGGCGGTGGCCGTCAGCTCCACCACGGGCTCGGGGGGGCTGGCCTCGGCGAGTTCCGCCTGCGGCTGGCCGCTGACCTCGGGGGGATCCTCCGAAGACGACCCATTGCTGCCGATGGCCAGGGGGATCTGCCTGTCGCGGGTTCCCTTTTTCTGCCGTTCATCCCGCAGGGCCCCATAGGCCTCATCGCCCAGCTCCGCCCGCACCATCCGGGTGACCGTGGTGGAGCTGCAGCCGAAGTGATCCGCCAGAGCCTGGGTGGCCTCGCCCTCGCGAAACCGCTGCACCAGCTCCTGTTTCTGACTGTCAGTGAGCCGAGCAGTGGCCATCGGGCTTTTCGAGCACGGTTTCCCAGTGTAAGCCGTTCCTGGCACGGCGTATAGGAGAGGGAGCTGGCAGGATGGGCTCGGGCTCCCTTAGCTCAGCTGGATAGAGCAGCTGCCTTCTAAGCAGCCGGTCGCTGGTTCGAATCCAGCAGGGGGCGTTTCAATCAGGGGCTTGAATTTGCCCCAAATCCTAGCCAGGGCAACGGCTTTCAGGATGGATGCCGCTGACTGCCCCTGCCCACCCGTGCCAAGCTCTGAGGGCAAACTGCTCACACTTCTGCTCACACCTGTGAGCAGTTCCGCTCCCCTCCCGCGCATGGCCCGCTCGATCT
>JBIIHR010000253.1:0-3261 GCA_044235655.1 Cyanobium sp.
AGATCCTGTGCGGATGCCCGGCTCAGCTGCACCCCATACACCTTGCCGATCTCCATCACCATCTGGGCATTCACGGCCGCCGTGCCCAGCAGGTCCACGCCCGGCAGGGGCGTCACCATCAGCACACCGGCGCCGATCCACATGGTGCGATCCACGATCCGCTCGGCGTCCTGGCGCCGTTGCCGATCCAGCAGCTCCCGGCTGGCTTCCCCCAGCTCCCGGCACTGCAACAGCAGGTTGTCGGCGATCAATTCCTCCCCCTCGGCGTGGAGCACTTCCGCCATCCGCCGCACCAGCGCCTCCACCTCCGGGGCCGGCTGGTAGGGGCGCCCTCCCGGCATGGGCACGCTCTGGGGGGCGGAGCTCACGGGCACCACATCCCCCTTGAGAAGGCGGCCTGCGCAGCGGCGCCGCAGCAAGGCCAGCAGGCGCTGCTCCTCCTGCTCCCCCCGCAGGTCGCATTTGTTCAGCACCAGCAGGAGCCGCTTGCCCACGCTGGCCAGGGTTTCGAACACCTCCCATTCCGCCGCCCGCAGATCCCCATCCACCACCAGCAACAGCAGATCAGCCCGGGCAGCCTGGCGGCGGGCCGATTCCTCCCGTTCCCGTCCCGCCTCCCCCGCCTCCAGGATGCCTGGCGTGTCTTCCAGAATCACGGCCCGGCTTAAGCCCTTCAGCCGGAGCCGGTAGCGGGTCACGGTGCGGGTCGACCCCATGGGCGCTCCCACCGTGCCCACCAGCTCCTGCAGCAGGGCCCGGATCAGGGAGGTTTTGCCGGTGGAGCCCGTACCAAACACGGCGATCACCACATCCCCCCGCTCCAGTTCCGCCTGCATCCGTTCCCGCTCCTGTTGCAGGGCCTGGCGCTCCACCGCATCGCGCACCTGCTCGAGGGTCTGATCGATGGCCTCGAGATTGCGGGCCGCCGCCTCCCGCCGATTGCTGGCCGGCTCCGCCGGCAATCGGTTGCGCTGGGCTGTGTCGCGCCTCAGGGCCTGGATCCAGGGCCATCCCAGCTGCACCACCGCCAGCCCCACCGCCGCCACCACCACCAGCAGCAGGGGGCCCACGAGCCAGCCCGGCAGCCAGTAGCTCAGTTGCCAGAGCAGTTGGTTGACGCCCTGCAGCACCACACCCACCAGGAGCAGCACCACCAGGGCCACCCCAATCCAGAGCCAGAGGCGGAAGCGAGGCATCAGGAGCGGGGAGGCATGGCCACTACTGGGAAGGGGACGTGGAGCGGATGATCTCGCCCCAGAGGGACGCGGCCAGGGCGCTGGAAGCCTGGGTTGGGGAGTTGTCATCGTTGCCCAGCCAGACGCCCATCACCCACTTCCTGGCTGGGTCGAAACCCACGAACACCAGATCCCTGCCCTCATTGGTGGTACCTGTTTTGCCACCGATCCCTGCGTGCACATAGGCCGCCGTGCCGGTTCCGCTGCTCACCACGCTTCGCAGCATCCCCTGCAGCGTGCGGGCCGTGGCCTGGCTCATCACCCGCCGCGAGACAGAGGTGGCGCCTTTTCCGGAGGCGCCCCGGCAAAGACCTCCCTCCTTGCCTGTCTCATGGCTGGCGCCGCAGTGTTCCCCATCCGTGAGCTTTCGGATGGTGCTGGGCGACTGCCAAAGGCCATCGTTGGCCACGGCGAGATAGGCAGAAGTGAGCTCCAGCAGGGTCACCTCACTCTGGCCAAGCACCAGCCCGGGCACCGGTTGGAGGGGGCTGGTGATGCCCAGATCCCGGGCCTTCTGCACCACCGCCTCCAATCCCACCTGTCGGCCCAGCCGCAGGGCAGCGGTGTTGCTGCTGGTGGCCAGGGCCTGCCGCAGGCTGATGCTGCCCCCACACCCACTCGTAAACACTTGCCCCTGCCACCGCAGGGGGCCGCAGCCAATGCCATCCGTGGCCCGGGCACCCCGCTCGATGGCCAGCACATAGGGCACCAACTTGAACGCGCTTCCGGGTTGACGCAGGGCCATGCTGGCCCGATTGAACTGGCTTTGCTTGTAGTCGCGCCCTCCGGCAATGGCCAGGATGCCGCCGGTCTTCTGATCCAGCACCACCACCGCTCCCTCACTGACCCCCATGGACGTGTTCGCCTCAATGCGCTGGCGCAGCAGCCGCTCCACCGTCGCCTGAAGGGCGGGATCCAGGTGGGTGTCGATCAGAAAGTTGCCCTCGGAGGCCACGTCCTGCCCCACCAGATTCTCCAGATCGCGACGCACCTGGTCGCTGTAGAAGGGCGCCGCCTGCCGTTGCACCCCCCGGCAGGCGCTGCCCGCCAGCTGAATGGGTTGGCGGCGGGCCCTGCGGGCTTCATCGGCCCCCAACCGACCCGTGGTCACCATTTTGTTGAGCACTCCATTCCGGGCCGTCAGGGCGGCTGCGGGGTTCACGCAGGGGTCGTTCCCGTTGGGGGAGGGCAACAGGCCCACCAGGAGAGCCGCTTCCTCCATGCGCAGCTTGCCGGCTGGTTTGTCAAACAGGCGCCGGGAGGCGTCTTCAAATCCCCAGCCGGCACCGAGGTACACCCGGTTGAGGTAGCTCAGAAGCAGATCGCGCTTGCTGAACCGCGATTCCAGTTGCAGGGCCACCAGGAGCTCCCGCCATTTCCGATCGAGGGTTTCCCCCTGTCCCACCAGGTTGGGATAGAGGCTGCGGGCCAGCTGTTGCGTGAGGGTGCTCCCACCCTCCAGCACCCGACCCCCCAGGAGGTTGGTGAGGAGAGCCCGGGCCGTGCCGATCGGATCCACCCCTGGATGCCACCAGAAGCGGCTGTCCTCGCTGGCGAGCAGGGCATCGATCAGCACAGGCGGGTAATCACCCAGCCGGCCCAGCTCCCGGTGGCGCTGATCTTCCGCGGAGGCGATCGGCCGTCCGGAACGGTCGTAGAGCACCAGGGGGCCGCGCACGCCCGCCAGGGCTCCATGGATGGGCATCCGCAGGGCGGAGAGCGCCAGAACCGCCAGAGACACCCCCGTGAGGGCGGCGAGGGTGAGCCCAGCCCGCTGCAGGTTGCGCTGCAGCCTGGGGTTGCTCAGGCGCTCGAAGCTCAGTTCCGGCAGGCCCCCTTCCTCCTCCGGGCCAAAGCGCACCTGATCCCCATGGCGGAGCACCAGTTGCTGAACCCGCTGGCCTCGCCACCACAGGCCATTGGTGGAGCCGCAATCGCTCAGCAACCAGTGGTTGCCATGGCGCTCCAGCAGGGCATGGCGCCTGCTGACAGCCCCATGGTCCACCGGTAGGTCGGAGCTGGAGTC
>JBIIHR010000015.1:0-10645 GCA_044235655.1 Cyanobium sp.
CAGCGGGGGGCCGCCGATGATGCCGCCATGGCAGAGATCCTGCGGCGCCATCCCGGCCGCATCGCTCTGGCTGCGGAGATGTCGGAAGGCAGTGACAGCAGGGGGGCAGGCGCCCTCACCCTGGTGCGCCCGGACACCTTCATGGGCCTGCCTGGGGTGGAGCAGGGGATCGGCCTCAGCAACACCCCGGTGCGCATGCCAGGGGCACCCCTACCCCATCCGGAGGCGTATGCCGGTGGGCTTTTGCGGTTGGAGGGCGTTGCCACCCCCCCATCCCTTCCCTTGGCTGTCCTGCGGCTGGCGGATCGGCGCAGCCGCCAGGTGGATACCGAAAGCTGGCTGAATGGCTACGGCCCGGAAGGCACCTTCAACCGCTTGAGTGCCTGGGAGGTGTTGGACGGGGCCCGCTGGCGCAACCACCCCCAACGCCCGTCCCTTTCAGGGGCCATCGCCATCGTCGGCCAAACGCTCACCCAAGGAGACGATGGCTACCCAACCCCTTTTGGCCCCCTTTCGGGTCCGGAGCTGCTGGCGACCGCCACGGCCAACTCCCTTTCAGGAGATGGGCTGCGGCCCTGGCCGGTGCGGCCGGCAGGCCGAGCCTTGTTTGCCGGCGCAGCGGTGTGGCTGGTGGGAGCGCTGGCCCTGGCCCGGCCGGGACTTGCTTGGCGGCTCTCCCTGGTGGGCCTGGCCTTGAGCGGGCTCTTTGGGGTGGGGGTGCTCCTGCAGCAACGGTTCCATGTGTGGCTGCCCCTTTTAGCGCCCGGAGCCGGCCTGGTTTTGCTGGGGGTGGTGATGAGCAGTGATGCCTATCTCCTGGAGGGACGGGAGCAACGGCGCCTGCGGCGCACCTTCGAGCGCTACGTGGCCCCGGGGGTGGTGGCGGAGATCCTGGCCGATCCCGCCGCTGCCCAAGGCATCCTGCGGGGACGCACCCTTGATCTAACGGTGCTCTTCTGCGATTTGAAAGGGTTCACCAGCCTCACACGGGAGCGCAGTGCGGCAGGACAAAGCGAAGCCCACGTGCGCCAGCTCAACACCTACCTGGCGGAAATGGTGGAGGTGATCATGGCCCATGGGGGCACCGTGGACAAATTCATCGGGGATGCGGTGATGGCCGTGTTTGGCTCACCGGTAGGCCGGGGGGTGGGGCAAGAGGCCCGGGCTGCGGTGGTCTGCGCCCTGGCGATGGGAGAGGCCTTGGCCAAGCTCAATGCCGAATGGGAGAAGGTGGGCATCCAGACCCTGGACAACGGCATTGGCGTGGCGAGTGGGCCAGCGGTGGTTGGGCAGATCGGCAGCCCCAAGCGGATGGAATTCACCGTGATCGGCGACACCGTGAATCGGGCTGCCCGATTGGAGAGCCTCACCCGCAACCTGGGGGCAGCGGTGCTCTTCGATCGCGAGACCGCCGAAAGGCTGGATCAGGGGGCCTGTGGAGGGGAGGGCTCAGCAGTCCTGGCCCATCGTCTGGGCGGCGCGATCCCCCGGGGAACGCACGCGATCAAGGGGCTGGGGGAGGTGGAGGTGTTCAGCCCAGATGTGGACTTGCTCCTTTCTCTGCCTAACTAAGCTGAATCATCGAATCCTTCCCGATCCCATGGCCCAAACCCTGGTGGCACCACCGGCCGGCACCGACCTCACAAGCGCTTTTCGTGCCGCCTATGAAAACCGCTACACCTGGGATCCAGGCTTTGGGGGCTACAGCGGTCGCTGCGTCTGGGAACAGGATGGACGCACGGTGGAGGGAAGGTTCACCGTTGGTGCCGACCTCAAGGCCACGGTGGAGGGCATCGAGGATCCGGAGGTGCAAAAGGCCATGGCCTCCCAGCTGTGGGAAGTAGCAATCCACAGGGTGCGCCGCAGCTTCACCCAGACCCACGGGGAGAACACCTTCACCGCCGGTGACACCGATGAGGTCGGCACTGAAGTGATCGTGGGTGGCAAGAGCGCCGGCGACCGCTACCGCATCAAGGACAACGTGGTGACCATGGTGCACCGCCACATCCACGGCACGGTGGTGACGATCTTCACCGAAAGCATCACGGAAACAGGCCAGGGCTACCTCAGCCACACCTATTCCAGCCAATACAGCGATCCAGCAACTGGGGCTCCCCGGGGCGGGAAAACCCTCTTTGAGGACACTTTCACCCCCCTCCGTGAGGGTGGACCATGGGTGCTGACCCGAAGAGTGGTGAGGAGTACAGATACCGAAGGCAACAACTCGGAGCAGTCTTTTCACTTCGAGGACCTTGTCACCCTCATGGAAACGGACGGCTCTAAAAGCATCTAGAAGATGGGATCACAACAGGTGCGAGCAGGGGAGACAATTTCAATCGAAGGCTCAATCAGAGGATCCAAATACCGACCTGAGATCGACGGGCTCAGGGCGGTTGCTGTTGCAGCCGTTATCATTAATCACTTCAACAAAGATATACTCCCTAGCGGCTATTTAGGTGTAGACATTTTTTTTGTGATCTCAGGATTTGTGATCACTTCCTCCCTGCGTCGGCATCAAGCAACATCATTTCGAAACTTTATTGTTGGTTTTTACGCCAGAAGACTCAAGAGGATCCTCCCCGCACTCCTGGTGATGGTCTTAGTCACTAGTTTTGCGATCACCCTTGTAGATCCCCATCCAGGCACCTCGCTGATCACAGGGCTCGCATCTATTTTCGGGCTTTCAAACATTTATCTGGCTCAGCGCCTTACTGACTACTTTGCAGCCTCAGCAGATCTGAATATCTTTCTGCACACCTGGTCCCTAGGTATTGAGGAACAATTTTATTTTCTCTTTCCGCTTCTTGCCTGGTCGAGTGGATATGCCAAAGGGTCACCCTCTGGGTCGCAGCGGTTGCGCCGTCTGCTCCTCCCCCTGCTGGCTCTCTCTCTAGTGGCATTCGTGGTGATCTATCCCCGCAGCCAACCCCATGCCTACTTCCTGCTCAGCAGCCGTTTCTGGGAGCTGGCCAGCGGATGCCTGATCAGCCTTCTGCCTGCCGGCCAGCTTTCCGCCATCGCTCTTCAGCTGCCAGCCCTGCCCCTTCTGGGCGGACTCCTGGGCCTTCTGTTTCTGCCGCTCACCCTGGCCGTTCCTGCCACGTTGCTCTGTATTGCCCTCACATCCCTCCTGATCTATGGCCTTCGCAGCGAAACTCCGGCCCATGCCCTCCTGAGTTGGCGCCCGATGGTGTCCATCGGCCTTCTCTCTTACTCGCTCTATCTTTGGCACTGGCCAGTTCTGGCGCTGAGCAGATGGACCGTCGGGATCCATCGGGAAACGATCCCCCTCCAGCTGTTGCTCATCGGCGGGCTCGCATGGCTCTCCTACCGATTCGTTGAACAACCTCTCAGGAATTCACGCTGGCCGGCAAGCCGTAGGGGCACAATCCTCGTTTCCCTGCTGGCCTCACTGACGGGCTCGCTGGTGATCATGCTGCTTGCGAAGGGATGGAAAGAGCATTTGTTTCTCGGCCAGAGAAATGATCTTGAAAAAACCCACTCCGTTCTTACCAATCCACCAGGGCCGGTATGCAACATTTTTGATGATCCCGCCTCTGTAGAGGGTTTTCCCGATCGCTGCGGCTTTAACGGTTCCCCCAATCTTCCGACCATTTACATGGTGGGAGACAGCCAGATTGAGCAGTTTTCGGCTGCGATCTCCGCTTTTGCTCGTGCGAACAAGATGTCCTTTCGAGGTCTCTGGGGGAATGCCTGTGCGTTCCCTGCCCTGGAGGGAGTGAAGAGCTCGCATGCGGGACGATCCATGACCGAACCTTGCCAGAAAGCCCAACGGGCAACAGAGAAATCATTACTAGCCAGAGTAAAGACCGGGGATGTTGTCTTCATTGGCAGCTATCTCAGCAGCTACTTCAATACCGATACAAATGATTCAAACGAGCCAAGCGAATTATCAAAACCCCGTGATGACTATCTCAAACGCCTTGTTCTTCTCTCGGAAAAGCTGATCGCCAATGGTGCCACCGTGGTGATCTATCTCAACGGGCCTCGCTTCAATGGGCTCGAGGGTGCGATGGATGGCTTTTGCTTCCCCTATTGGTTTAAAACCAAGCTGGATAGAAACTGCCAGATTTCCTCAACTCCATTCCTAGAGCCGCGTCGGGCGAAATTTGGTGCTCTCTACGCGTGGAGTGATGGATCAAAGAGGCTTCTGTGGGACGGGGTGGATGAGAAAACATGTAACGGAACAACATGCCGAGCGACCCATTACAAGGACGAGGCCCATTTCCGCGAGTATTACGCCAACTATCTTTTCGACTTGTTTGCCGGTGAAAACCCAGGGCTGCTCGCGCCCCACTGATCACCCCACATCCGGGAGCGCCGGCACGCTCTTGAGACGTTCGTTGAGCTGCATCGCCATGGACTGGCGGCCCACCGCCAGCACCTTCAGGGTGTCTTCATGGAAGCGCAGCTGGGCATCCGCCACTTGCATCCCCCGCACCAGCTCCTTGATTTCGTCAGGAAGGGTGTTGAGGTCGTAGCGCTTGCCCTCAAAGGTGAGCACAGGGGGCTGCTGGGCCTGGGGGGCAGGAGACTGCACAGATGCCAAGAACGACAACGTCCAGCCTAGTCCGCAGGCTTCAGAGCTCCATCTGAATCAGCTGGCGCTGACAGAGGTCGCGATAGCGCCCGCCCTGACCCATCAACACCGCATGGCTGCCCTCCTCCACGATGCGGCCGCCCTCCAGCACCAGGATCCGATCCGCTCCCTGCACCGTGGAGAGCCGGTGGGCGATCACCACCACCGTGCGGCCCCGCATGGCCTGCTCCAGCCCTTGCTGCACGGCCTCTTCGGCCTCCGCATCCAGGGCGCTCGTAGCCTCATCCAGCAGCAGCACCGCCGGGTTACCGAGTACGGCGCGGGCAATGGCCAGCCGTTGCAGCTGACCTCCTGAGAAGTTCGCTCCCCTCTCCTCCACCCGGCTGGCATAGCCGTTGGGGAGGGCTTCGATGAACCCGGCGGCATTGGCCAGGCGAGCAGCCGATTGGATGGCCTCCGGCGTGGCTGGGCGACCAAAGGCGATCGCGTCGGCCACCGTGCCGGAAAACACGCTGCTCTGCTGGGGCACCAGGGCCACGGCTTGGCGCAGCTCCCGTGCCCGCAGATCCGCCAGATTCTGGCCATCCAGGAGCACGTTTCCCTTCTGGGCGGTGTTGAACCGCAGCAAGAGCGAAAAAAGGGTGCTCTTGCCTGCACCGGAGGGACCCACCAGGGCCACAACCTCCCCAGGACGCACCAGCAGGTCGATGTCATGCAACACCGGATGGGTTGGGTCGTAGCCGAAGCGAACGCCCTCCAGCCTCAGCTCTCCCCGCACGGGCCCAAGTGCTTGGGCGCCTGGGCGATCCGGCGGTTCCACCGGCTCCAATTCAATGGCCCGCAGACGGTTCAGGGAAGCCTGGCCCTGCTGCAGCTCATTGAAATTGGTGGTGAGGTGGGAGATCGGATCGATCAGCATCAACAGGGCCGCAATGAAGCTGGCGAAGCCCTGCCCGCTGAGACCCCCGGCCTGAATCCGGGCCGCACCGATCAGCAACACCGCGAGGATGCCCGCGGCCTCGATGAATCCCACCACCGGGTGCTGGAGAGCCTGGAGCCGGAGGGTGTCGTAGCGAGCCCGGCGATGAAGATCCACCTCCGCGTCAAAGCGCTGCTGAAGCCAGGGTTCCGCCGCAAAGGCCCGCACCAGGGGCAGGCCGGAGATGGCTTCCCCCAGCAGGGCGGCCACCTGGCTCACCTTGCTTTGGCTGCGCTCCGCTGCGGCCATCACCCGGGCGCCAAAGGCGCTCACCAGGAGGGCCACCAAGGGGGCCAGCAGGATCGTGGCCAGGGCCAGGGGCCAATCGATCCACACCATCAGTCCCAGCACCGCCACCAGCTGCAGCACACAGGGGAAGCTGTCGTGGAGGGTTTTGTAGATCACATCCCCCACCCGATCCGCATCCCCGGTGAGGCGGTAGGTGAGATCCCCTGTGGAGAGGGTCTCCAGGGAAGCAAAATCCAGCCGCTGGAGCCGGCTGAAGAGATGGCGGCGCAGATCCTGGCTGACCTGCAGCGCGGGTCCCGCCAGCAACACATCCTGGCCATACTGGGCAAGTTTCTGAACCAGAAACAGGGCCAGTGCCAACCCCACGCTGCGCAACACCGTGGTGAGATCCCCCGCTCCAATCGCAGGGATGAGACGCCCGGCCAGCAGAGCCAACAGGGGGAAGGACGCCACGGCCACGAGGGCACAGAGGGCACCGGCAAGCAAGCGCCGGCGATAGGGCTTCAGCAGGGGCCAGAGTCTGCGAAAGCCAGCCGGCGAAGAGGCACGCATGGGGGCAGACTACGTGGGGGCCGGGTGGGCCAGAAACGCCGCACACAACGCCATGCCGAACGCCACAGAAACAACAAGGGAAGCCGGATCCACCATTCAGCTGGCCCAGTTTCTGAAGCTTCAGGGGCTGGTAGGCACAGGCGGTGAGGCCAAGGTCCTCATTCAGAGAGGGGACGTGCGCGTGAATGGGGCGATCGAAACCCGCCGCGGCCGCCGACTGCGTCCTGGTGATCAGGTGGAACTGGCGGGATCCACGCGGGTGGTGCCCTCGGACAGCGGGGAAAGTTAGGGAATCGGGACCATGGCGGCTTAGCGTGGCAAGCGTTTCGCGGGGAGCTGCCACCGGTGCGCAAGGCTGTGATCGCAGGCAACTGGAAGATGCACATGACCTGTGCGGAGACCCGTGCGTTTGCCAGGGCCTTCCTGCCGCTCATCGAGAACCTCCCCGAGGACAGGGAGGTGGTGCTGGCACCGCCCTTCACCGCCATCGCCACCCTGCACGAGGAGCTCGGGGGATCCCGGGTGGCCCTGGCGGCCCAGAATGTGCACTGGGAGGAAAAGGGCGCTTACACCGGAATGATCTCCGCGCCCATGCTCCTGGAGCATGGGGTGAGCCACGCGATCGTGGGCCACAGCGAGCCGCGGAAGTACTACAGCGAGACGGATGAACAGATCAACCTGAGGGCGCGTTCGGCCCAGGCCCATGGACTCGTTCCCATCCTCTGCGTGGGAGAAAGCCTGGATCAGCGGGAATCCCGGGAAACGGAACGGGTGATCCACCGCCAGGTGGAGCAGGGCCTGGAAGGCATCGATCCGCTTCGATTGATCGTGGCCTACGAACCCATCTGGGCGATCGGCACCGGCAAAACCTGTGCCGCTTTGGAGGCTGATCGCATCTGTGGCCTGATCCGTGGCTGGGTCGGCCACCCGGATGTGATCGTTCAATACGGGGGGTCCGTGAATGCCTCCACCATCGATGAGCTGATGGCCCAGCCGGACATCGACGGGGTACTGGTGGGTGGGGCCTCGCTCGATCCCGTGGGTTTTGCACGGATTGCGGGCTACCAGGTTCCCGTTCCGGCCTGAATCCCCGATCCGGAAGTCAAACCGCCACCGTTGCGACAGATTCCCGGCGCGATCTCAAGTCCACTACGTAGCGGTTTTTTAAAGCCAGCCCTTCCACCATGCCCTACGAACCAGGATCACCCGAATGCCGCATCCTGATCTCCTGCAAGGCACAGATCGAATCGATGCTGAGCAACCTTTCACGCATCGAAAACACGTCCCACATTCGAGATCAGCTGGTTTCTGTTCATAACCAACTCGAGGGATTGCACGAACTTCACCGTCGTCAACCACTTGGGACTATAGTCCAATAACTTTATTTTTATTGGCTAATCAGCCGTGATGGGAGAGGAGTTTCTCCCATCCCTGGCAGGCGGCATACGCTCCAGCCAAAGTAGCAACTCGTACTTTTTTCAGCGGCCGGTCGGGCCGGCTCACCAGATAGCTTCCGTTGATATCCCGGTAGATCACACAGCCGCTGTCTGTGGCCTGAACAAAACAAGGGTTGCTTCCCATCTTTGGCCATCTCGATCTAGTTTCACAAATAGCCCAATCCTTTGGGGTTCACCGTGTCAGGCCATGCTGACAACACAGTTTGTCATCAACGGTCACCATCCCCTGGGCCTCCTCCGAACCGATCCCCCACTTTCCCCCTGAGCTGCTGAATCAGGGCCGTGCCCCCAGAGGGCCGTTTCCCCTCCAGTTGAGCTTCACGCACCAGCAAGCCCCCCCCACCCGTGGCCACCACCACGCCCATTCCCTCCTCCAGAGCAATCACATCCCCTGCCCCCCCCAACGGCCAGAACTGGGCACCCTGGAGCAGGCCTGCCGCCTCCGGGGTGAGATCTCCACGGAGGGGCTCCAGCAAGGGCTCGGTGGCCAACACTTTCAGGCGAAGGCCCTGCCAGAGGGTTTGGGCCCCCGGATAGAGCGCCATCACCCTCCGATGAATCTGGAGAGCTGAATCCTGCCAATTCAGCACTGAATCCTCCCGGCGAAGCAGGCGGGCATGGGTGATGCCAGCCTCGCTCTGAGCCTGGAGACCGAGGCGCGCCCAGCGTTCGGCCTGGCTCCCCCCGCCAGCGGCGGCGATGCGGGGAAGGGCCTTCAGGAAGAGCTGGGCGGTGAGGGCTGAAAGGCGTGCCCCAAGATGCTGCCCATTCTCCAGCAGGCCAATGGGCAAGCTCTCTTCCAGCAGCACGGGGCCCGTGTCCAACCCTTCTTCCATGGCCATGATCCCCACGCCGGTGCAGGGATCCCCCTCCAGCAGGGCCCACTGGATCGGTGCCGCTCCCCTCCAGCGGGGCAACAGGGACCCATGGCCGTTCCAACACCCCAAGGGCGGCTGATCCAGCACGGTTTTGGGGAGGATCTGGCCGTAGGCCACCACCACGGAAACCTCCGCCTCCAGGCTGGCCAGCTGGTCCTGGAAAGCCATATCCCGTCTCACCCGTTCCGGGGTGAACACCGGTAGCCCCAGCTCCAGGGCCCGCTGCTTCACGGGCGATGGGCTCAGGGCACCACCCCGGCCCCGGCGCCGATCAGGCTGGCTGACAACGCCCACAAGGGTGTGGCCCGCCCCATGGAGAGCCTCCAGGGTGGGCACCGCATAGGCCGGGGTGCCCCAGAACAGGATGCGCATCAGGGGGATAGACGCAACAACGGGTCAGGCATCACCTGTCACCGTGAGCCCCTCCACCCACACCCAGGGACAGAGGCCTGAGGGGGTGACCTTGCCGGGCCCTTCGAAGCCCACCAGGCTCATCAGCACGGTGCGGATGTCACCGGCCACGGTGGCCGACTCAATCGACACGGGCTGACCATCGCGGATCAACCAGCCGTCAAAGGGCAACGAGAAGGAGCCCTGGCTGGCCTTCACCCCTGCATGGAGTGCGGAGAGGGAATCGATCACCACCAGCCCTCCTTCACCCCCCCGGCGCCCATCAGGGGCCAACCGATCCAGGCCTTCCTCGCCCCCAGGCACGCCTGGGGTTGGGCCCACCTCAAACCAATCGGGGGCGACGGACACCTTCGCCCCCATCCCGGCATGGCCCGTGGGGGACACACCGAAGGCCCGTGCCGTGGCCTCGGAATGGAGGAAATGGCGCAACACCCCCCCTTCAATGAGCGTGAGGGCGGCCGTGGGCGTGCCCTCCCCGTCAAAAAGTGCGGCGCCGACGTTACCCGGATGGAGGCCGTTGTCCGTGATCGAGAGGAAGGGGACGGCGAGCGCCTCCCCCAGGCTGTCCCGTTTGCTGAGGCTCACCCCATCCAGCACGGCGCGGGCATTGAAGAGGCTGCTGAAGGCGCCGATCAGATCCAGAAAGGCCTCCGGAGAAAACACGCAGGTGTAGCGCCCCGTGGCCACGGGGGCGTAATCCAGGTGGGAAATGGTGCGCTGGGCCGCTTCGGCGATGCAACCCTCCACATCCAACCCATCCACCCCGTAAGCGAGCCGCACGGCGCCGCTGCTGCGGGGCTTCCGACCGGTCTCCTCAGCCCGGGCATAGAGATAGAGAGAAGCGGTGGAGAGCTGCTGATGGCGGAGCGCACCCTCACTGTTGAGATAGAGGCGTTCACTGCTGCGCTGGGCCAGGCCGTTGTAGGGAACGGTGGTGATGGCCCCATGGCTGGCCAGCAGATCCCGCTCCGCCTCCTGGAGGCGGGCCAGCAACTCCAGAATGGAGCGGCTCTCCATGAGCGGTTGCTCCATGGACGGCAAAGGGGCCTTCGCCAGGGGAGAAAAGGCGGGGATCTCCTCGGGATTGCCGAAGGCACTGGCCTCTTTGGCACCCTCAAGCGCCCGGGCCAGACCGGCTTCCGTGAGATCGGAGGTGCTCGTGATGCCCACCAGCCCCTGATCATTCCAGACCCGGACGGTGACGGCCCGTCGCTCCGCCCCCTTCATCTGCTTGGGTTCCCCCCGATCCACCTGCACGGAGGTGTCGGTGCTGCAGGAGGCCCCCAGATCCCACTGGGCGATGCCGGCCTGAGCCGACAAGCGCTGCAGCTGATCCTGGAGCTGGCTCCCAGACAACACGGGCGACGGCATGGATTGACTCATCGCCCCCCCACCGTGATGGTGTCCACCCGGATGTGGGGCTGGCCCACGGTGACGAAGATGCTCCCGCTCACCGAGCCGCAGAACCCGGCGGCCAGCTCCAGGTCGTTGGCGCACATGGAGATGCGGGGGAGCACCTCCTTGGCTTCCCCAATCAGGGTGGCCCCCTTGACAGGCC
>JBIIHR010000254.1:0-3247 GCA_044235655.1 Cyanobium sp.
ACCCTCCGGCGCCTGGGATGCGATCGAGAGAATCCGCCCGGGCACGGCCAGGCACATGGGGGGATCAGCAGGCTCTGTCGTTGGTTATAGAGCCGCTTGCGACGCCTGTACGGCCCAGGCCTGCCCCAGGGCCAGTCCCCCATCGCTGCAGGGCACCTGTTCATTCCACTGGGGGTTCAGCCCCCGCTGGCGAAGGGCCTGCACACAGCCCTCCAGGAGCGATCGGTTCTGGAAACACCCCCCCGCCAGGGCCACCTGGCGGCAACCCGTCCAGACCGCTGCGGCATAGACGCCCTCGACAAGCCCAGCCACGATCGCCCGCTCCAGCTCCCAGGCCGCCAGGGTGGGATCACCACCGGCGGCCCGATCCGCCAGCAGGGCCACCAGCAGGGGCTCCCAGTCCCAACGGCCCAAGGGCAGGGGGAGAGGTTCTCCAGGCCGAGGGGGCCGCAGGGGGAAGGGCCACATCCCCTGGGACACCCCCAAGACGTCTAACTGGGCCAGGCCCCGGGCCGCAGCCCCCTGCAAGCGCAGGCCCCCTTCCCCCTCGTAGCTGAGGGTCTGGGCCAGCCCAAGCAGGGACACCAGCCCATCCAGCAGACGGCCCAGGGAACTGGTGGGCGGAGCCAGGCCCCCCTGGGCCAGAACCTGGAGGAAGAGTTGACGCTCCTGGGGGGAGAAAGCATCCAGCGCAGGGCCGGCCCCGGGATGGGCCAGGGCCCAGGCCCCGGCGGCCGCCAGCAGGCCCAGGGCACAACGGCGCGGCTCCCGGCTGGCCCGATCCCCGCCGGGCAGGGGGAAACACCGCAGGGCCGCCAGCCGCTCCCAGGCCAGGCCCTCCTCCGTGAAGCCCTTCACCCACAGCAGCTCTCCACCCCAGAGCCGCTCCTGACCCTCAGGACCGGCGGGGTCCGCCAGGCCGAGGCCATCACAGGCGAGCACAAGAAAGGGGGGCTGGCGGCCATGCTCCGCCCCCACGGCCAGTCCATGGGCCAGATGGTGGGGCACGGTGGAGAGCGGCAGGGCGTGGCGGTGGGCCAGGGGGCGCAGGAGGCTGTGGCTCACGTAGCCAGGATGGGCATCACAGGCCAGACGGGTCACCGGAGCCCACGCTCCCGGCAGCTGATCCTCCAGGGCCCCCTGCCAACGCTGCTGTACCGCAGCATCCGCCAGATCCCCAACATGGGGGGCCAACCAGATCCGATCTCCCATCACCAGGGCCGGCGCGGCTTTCAGGTCCCCTCCCATGGCCAGAAGGGCCCCCGTTGTGGTCGCCGGAGACGGGAACCCCGTGCCCAGGGGTCCCTGCCAGGGGAGAGGCTCGGGCACAAAGCCCCGCGCCCGCCGCAACAGGGCAGGACGGCCATCAATCACCTGGAGGAGGGAATCATCCAGGGGGCGGGCGATCGGCAGATCGTGAACGAGAAAGGCATCGGCGAGGCCACCCAGCCGCTGGAGGGCCTCCTGGGGGGCGGTGCAGAGAGGTTCGCCGCTGCGGTTGCCGCTGGTGGCCACCAGGGGGCGGCCCACGAGCTCCACCAACAGATGGTGGAGCCCGGAGGCCGGCAGCATCACACCCAGGGCCGGGCTGCCTGGGGCCACAGGCTCCCAGGGATCGCCGTCCAGGCCCCAACGACGCCTCAGCAACACGATCGGCGCGGCGGCATGGCGCAGGGCCTCCTCCTCCTCCGCAGAAACCCACACCGCTGGCTCCAGGTCCCGGGGATGGGCGACGAGCAGGGCGAAGGGCTTGGCCGGACGACGCTTGCGCTCCCGCAGGCGCTGCACCGCGGCACGGGAGGTGGCATCCACGAGCAGCTGGAAGCCGCCCACGCCCTGGAGGGCCAGGATCTGCCCCGCCCGCAGGAGCTCGGCCGCCCCCACCAGCGCCGACTCCGCCCCGGCCTGTTCCAGGCCGCCTCCGTCCAGGAGGCTCAGGCGTGGCCCGCAGAGGGGGCAGCTGATGGTCTCGGCATGGAAACGGCGATCGCCTGGTGTGCTGAACTCCCGGGCACAGGCAGCGCAGGGAGGAAACGCCGCCAGAGTGGTGTGGGCCCGGCAGAAGGGCAAGGCCGTGGCCAGGCTGAAGCGCGGTCCACAATCGCAACAGCTGATGAAGGGGTAGCGGTGGCGGCGGGAGGCCCGATCGGCCAGCTCCGACAGACAGCGGAAGCAGGGCGTCCGATCGGCCGAGAGGCCCGGGGCAAAAAGGGCCCGGCCCAGGGGCACCTCCCCAGCGCTCGTCAGCTCCACCCCTTCCGGCCAGAGGCATTTGGGAGCCTCCAGCCAGCGCAGCCCCACCAGCTCCCACGGGCGTCCACCGGGCAAGGCAGCGGGCAGGGCCCGCACAAACGCCTCCAAGGCCTCCTGGGGACCGGCCAGATCGATCTGCACAGCCCCCAAGGTGTTGCTCAGGTGGCCACGCAACTGCAGCTGGGTGGCCAGGCGCTGCAGGGCCGGCCGTACCCCCAGGCCCTGTACCACCCCGCGGCAGGCCACCTGCAGGCGAGCTCCCTGGCGGGCCGCTCCCCTCACCCCAGCAGTGCCTCGAGCAACGCGTCCATTCCCACCCCACCACGGGCGGAGGTTTCCAGCACCCGGGCGGCGGGAGCCACCTGCTGCAGATAGCGATAGGCCAGGGCGCGATCAAAACCCACAGCCTCCGCCAGATCCACCTTGGTGATCACCACCAGATCGGCGCTGTGGAACGTGGCGGGATACTTCAGGGGTTTGTCCTCACCCTCCGTCACCGAGAGGAGCACCACACGCCGATCTTCACCGAGGGCAAAGGACGCAGGACAGACCAGATTTCCCACATTCTCGATCAGCAGTAGATCCACGGCAGCCAGGGGATGGCCAGCCTCCTCGAGCCTGGCGAGGGCCTGATGCACCATGGCTGCATCCAGATGGCACACCTGGCCGGTGGTGATCTGCACGGCGGGCAGACCGGCCTGCTGGAGTCGGCGGGCGTCCTGGTCGGTGGCCAGATCCCCAACGAGCGCGGCCAGGCGCAGGGTGGAGGGGGCACGAACCGCCAACGCCTCCAGCAGGGCAGTCTTGCCCGTGCCGGGGGAGGAAATCACATTCACCACCTGAACCCCGGCCCCACGGAAGTGCTCCCGGTTGTGGGCCGCCTGGTGGTCGTTGCGGGCCAGGAGGGATTCCCCCAGCACCACCTCTCGAGCCAGTGGTGCTGAATGGGGGCGTTCACCGGCCGGTGCTGGCAAGTCGCAGGCACAGTGACTGC